>JBKECC010000098.1:0-54137 GCA_047974135.1 Campylobacteraceae bacterium
AGTTGAAGCAAGTTCAGGTGATGTTTGGTATAAGTTTGCCGATGATGTTATATGCATGAACGGTTTTGGTGCATCTGCTCCAGCTGAACTTCTATTTGAAAAGTTTGGCTTCACGCTTGAAAATGTACTAAAAAGAGCTTGCGAACTTTTAAATATTCTGGTTATAAAACCAACTAAATAATTTTTTTACATGTAAGAAATTTCTTACATGTAAACTCTCTTTTGGCTTCTCAACAGTTTTTAACTCTATATTGTTTGTAAATCTTGTATAATAACTACTTTATCATATAAATGGAGAATGGCTGTGGAAAAAGAACCTATAACACTTTTTGGTTATCAAAAATTAGAAGATGAACTCAATGATTTGAAAAAAGTACAACGACCACAAATTGTTATCGAGATCGATATAGCAAGAGGTTTTGGAGATTTAAAAGAAAATGCAGAGTATCATGCTGCGCGTGAAAAACAAAGATTTATAGAATCAAGAATAGCGGAGTATTCAGATCTCATCTCTCGTGTTCAAATCATAGACCCAAGTACATATAAACACGATAAAGTGCTTTTTGGCTCAACGGTAAAATTAGAAGATTTAGATACTGAACAAGTCATAGAGTACACTTTAGTTGGAGCTTTTGAGAGTAACCCAGAAAAGAGATTTATCTCTTTTAGTTCACCTCTTGCAAAGGGTTTGATTGGCAAGAAAGAGGGCGAACAAGTGGTTGTAAAATTGCCAAAAGGTGACACAGAGTTTGAAATACTCGAAGTTTTTTACAAACCTATAGTTTTTTAAAAGGTAAAAAGTTGAAAAAGATAAAAGTAGCGATAGTTGGAGCAAGTGGATATACAGGCTTAGAGCTTATAAAAATTTTACTAAATCATCCATATTTTGAGTTAAGTTATGTTGGAACAACAGAGGGCGCTTCAAGTATAGAAGAGATTCATCCAAGTCTTAAGGATGTTGTAAATTTTGAAGTGAAAAAAAGTGATGCAAAAGAGATAGCAAAAGAGTGTAAACTTGCCTTCTTAGCACTTCCACATAAAACCGCTATGAGTTTTGCAAAAGAGTTGCTTGATTTACATGTAAAGGTTGTTGATTTATCGGCTGATTATAGACTCTCTTTAGAAATTTACGAAAAACATTACGAAAAACATTTAGATGAAGAGCATTTAAAAGAGGCAGTTTATGGACTTCCTGAGATAAATAGAGAAAAAATCAAAAAGGCAAATTTAGTAGCAAATCCAGGTTGTTACCCAACAGCTTCCATTTTGGCAATTTTACCATTTAAGAAATTTTTGCAAAAAAATAGTCCAATTTTTATAGATGCAAAAAGTGGAGTTTCAGGTGCTGGAAAAAAACTTAGTGAAACTACACATTTTATAAACGTAAATGAAAATTTTACAACTTATAATGCTTTAAAACATCGCCATGAGCCAGAAATCACTGAAGCTTTAAATTCACAAAATATAAAAAATGCTATACATTTTGTGCCACATCTTTTACCAATTTCAAGAGGAATGTTAGTAAGCGCGTATATGCAAGTGACACAAAAGTTTAACGCGTATGAGATTTTAAGTGAATTTTATAAAAATGAAGAGTTTGTTAGAGTAAGAGACAGTGCTGTAAATATCAAACAGACTGCTGGCACAAACTTTTGTGATATTTTTGCTGTACAAAAAGATGATATATTGTTTGTCTCAGGAAGTATTGACAATCTTCTTCGTGGAGCAGCTTCTCAAGCCGTACTTAATGCAAATATCATGTTTGGATATGAAGAAAATCTTGGTATTCCAAAAATAGCTTATGTCCCATAATTTTTTAGCAATAAAAGAGGGAGCATTTTTTATCTCAGACTCTCATGAGAGTGAAAATAAAAGACGAAATTTTGGCAAGTTTTTAGATGCTATTCTAAGCGAAAAGTTAAAACCAGCCGCACTTTTCTTGATGGGTGATATGTATGACATTTTGATTGGTTTAGATAAATACTCAGAAAAACTATGGGCAAATCAAATAGAAAAACTAGATACAATCGCCCAAAAAATCGAAGTTTATTACTTTGAAGGAAACCACGACTTTAATTTACAAAAGCTTTTTAGAAATGTGAAAGTTGTACCGATTTCAAGCCAACCACTTCTTTTTGAAACTCCAAAAGGAGTTTTGGCTCTCTCGCACGGCGACAAATACTGCGGTATTTTTTACAAAATATATACAGCAGTTTTTAGATGCAAAATAACACTTTTTTTACTTTCAATGTATGAAAAATTTACAAATTATAGATTTACAAAAAAGATGACAAAAAAGTTAGAAAATAAAAAAATTTGCCGTAAAATAGAAAATTTTGAAAATATTATCGCTTCAAAGATTGATAATTATAAAGATTGTAAATACGTAGCAGAAGGGCATTATCATCAAAATAAAACCTTTACATGCAAAGATAAAATCTACATAAATTTTGGCTCATTTGCTTGTGAAAATGTATATTATATCTTTACATGTAAAGAAGGTTTAGAGTTTCAGCAAAAAGTTTTCAATCCGTAATTTCGTCTAAAAGTTCAAAGTTGTTTGCACCCATGATATGTATTTTTGGATGAAGTTTTTTCAAATCATTAAAAGTTTTACGAGATAGCTCAACGCCAACTTTTCTCTCTTCCTCGTCACTTATAGCCTTTGCTTTTGTTAACTTTTCTATCCAACTCTCTGGTATATAGACTCCTGGAACATGAGAGTGCAAAAACTGCGCAGTTCTAAGTTTTGTAACAGGGAAAAATCCCAAAATGAGTTCGGTCTCACTTTTTGGTAAATTTGCATTTTCTTTTGCTTCTTTTAGTATTTCAAGTATTGCTTTTGCGTTTTCAGTGTCATAAATCGGCTGGGTTATAACGCCTTCTGGATTAAACTTTAACTTTGAAGATATTTTGCGAGTTAATGCTCTTGGTTGAGTTACTTTTGCATTGCAAACGCAAAATGGATAAATGTGTTCTGGTGCATCTTTTAATGGGCGTCCAGCGTAGTCCATGCCATTATTAAAGCATTTTATGATTTCTAAAAGTAGCAGGCTATTTGATTCAAAAACACCTTTTACATTTGGTTGATCACTAGCTCCCGCACTATCTCCTGTTAGAGCCAATATAGAAGTAACTCCTAGTTCATTTGCACCAAGCAAGTCTGACTGTAAACCTATCTTATTTTTATCTCTCATTGTCATAGTTGCAATGGCTGGTTTATTAAAATGAGTTTGAAGTTTGTAAGCTGTAACAATAGAGTTTGATTTTAGTTTTGCAAGAGGGTTATCTGTAACAACAAAACCAGAAATTTTTTTCATGATATTTGTGTTTTCAAGTTTTTCTATAATTGTTTTGGAACTTATTCCATGAGTTGGAGTTATCTCTAATGTAAAGTAACCATGCGATTTTAAGGTGCTTTTAATAGCATTTTGCATACTTTTTTATCCTTATTTTAATAATACAAAAGATATTATACCCAATCTAAAAATAATTTTGAGGATTCTTTTAATGCCTATAAAACTCTGTGTGTTTGACTTTGATTCAACGCTTATGGATGGCGAAACTATCGATATTTTAGCTACAAATTATGGAGTTGGCGAGGAAGTTTCTAAAATCACAAAACTTGCTATGGCTGGAGAGCTTGATTTTTTTGAATCTTTGCAAAGAAGAGTTTCGCTTCTAAAAGGGATGGATGAAGAAAACGTCATAAAAGTAGCACAAAATTTAACATACATGAATGGCGCAAAAGAGTTGATAAAAAAGCTCAAAGAGAAGAACATAAAAGTCGTTGTATTTAGTGGTGGTTTTAGAGTTGCAACCTCTTATGCAAAAGAAATCTTAAGATTTGATGCTGATTTTGCAAATGTTTTACATGTAAAGAACAAAAAATTAACAGGACTTGTAGGTGGCGATATGATGTTTGGATTTTCAAAGGGTGACATGATGCAAAGATTACAAAAGCTTTTGGGAGTTAAAAAGATTGAGACTATGGCAGTAGGTGATGGTGCAAATGATGTTTCAATGTTTAATGAATCTTACATAAAAGTAGCATTTTGTGCGAAAGAAGCACTTAAAAAACATGCAAATATTATAATAAATGAAAAAGATTTGACTAAGATTTTTAATCATATAAAACTATAAATAAAAGGGTGTGATATGAGTTTTTATCCAGAGAATTTTTCAATTTGGTGTGATTTTGTTGAAAGAGAGTTCTTAAAAAAAGAGTTGATTGATTTGATTGAAACAGGAGTTGTTTCTGGTGTTACAAGTAATCCTACGATTTTTAAAAATGCTATAAAAAGCTCAAGCTCTTACAAGGGTGATATAGAAAAATTAAGACATTTAACACCAAAAGAGATATATGAAGCTTTAGCTATTGAAGATATAAAAGTTGCCGCAAAAGAACTTTTTAGTGTTTACGAAAATAGCAATGACGGAATGGTAAGTATCGAAGTTTCACCTCTGATTTGTGACGATACAAAAGCAACCATAGAAGAGGGAAAAAGACTTTATAAAACCATAAATGAACCAAATGTTATGATAAAAGTTCCAGCAACCTCTGCTGGTTACGAAGCTGTATCTGAGCTAATTAGTGAAGGAATAAATGTAAATATAACATTAGTTTTTTCGCCAACTCAGACAAAAGAGTGTTTAAGGGCTATAAAAGAGGGAAATACTAAATTTTTAGAAAAAAATCCAAAAAAAGAGTTACCTAGAGTTGTGATTAGCGTTTTTGTTAGCAGGTTTGATAGAAAATTAGACTCTATTTTAGAAAAAGCTGGACTCAAAAAATTTAAACTTGGATGTATGAATGCGACATATATATATCAATTAATAGAAGATGCAAAACTCTTAAATACAAGATGCCTTTTTGCAAGTACAGGAGTTAGTGGAGAAGATGTAAACGGAGATTACTATATAAAAAAACTATTTTATAAAAATGCCATAAATACTGCACCTATGTCTGCAATAAAAGCTTTTATTGATGCGTGGGATGCAAAGGAAGAGACACCAAAATCAAAAGAGGAGATTTTAAAATATTTCTCTAAAGTAAGGATGGTTGGTGTTGATTTAGATAAAGTTTATAGTGAACTTTTAGAAGATGGATTAAAACAGTTTAAAGAAGCATTTAATGAATTAATAGATGTTTTGACAATTAAAGAAAAAAAAGTAAAGCAACAAAGTAAAAAACCAAACACGATAGAGGAAAAAATGGTTGAGAGTATAAAGGTAAAAGAGTTTTTTGAGGATAGCGACACCGAAAATATTAAAAGGTTAAAAAAATATTTGAGCATGTTGGTAAAATTTGGTGGGAGTGACTTGCATATAAAAGCGGATTCACCTGTAAAAGGAAGAGTTAATGGAGAAATAGTAACTGTTTCAAATGAAATTTTTAAAAGAGAAGATGTTGAAGCATTAGCAAAAGATGTTTTAAAAGAGAGGTTTAGTGAGTTTTTGCGTAAAAAAAATCTTGATTTTATGTTTAAATTAAATGAAGAGTTTAGGTTTCGTATAAATATATTTTTTCAAATGGACGGCATTTCCGCTGCATTTAGAACGATTCCAACTCTTTTGCCAACCGTTCAAACGTTAGGACTTCCTGAGATAATAGATACTTTTGCAACAAAACAAAGAGGATTAATCTTGGTTACTGGTCCAACTGGATGTGGAAAAAGTACAACGCTTTCAACTATAATCAATCTTATAAATCAAACAAGCCAAAAACATATTATAACTATAGAAGATCCAGTTGAATTTATATATAAAGATGACCAAAGTATTATAAATCAAAGGGCTATAGGTGAAAATGCTTTAACTTTTTCTGATTCTCTTGTTTCAGCTCTTAGAGAAGATCCAGATGTTATTATGGTTGGTGAAATGAGAGATGTTGAAACCGTAAGAACAGCAATTCAAGCGGCAGAAACGGGTCACTTAGTGCTTTCAACTCTTCATACAACAGATGCAAAAGAGACAATAAGTAGGGTTATAAGTATGTTTGAAGGAAGCGAACAAGAACAAATTAGAAGATCTCTATCTTCAGTTTTGCAAGCTATTGTTTCTCAAAGACTTTTAAGAAGAAGAGAAGGCGGAAGAGTTGCTGCTGTTGAGATACTAATCAAAAATAGCAGAATAGAAATGTTAATAGCAGACAAAAGAGAAGGTGAGATTAAAGATGCAATAGAAGAGGGCAAAATTGCTTATAAAAGCCAAAGTTTTAACCAAGCCTTGCTTGATTTATATAAAACCGGAACTATTAACTACCATGAAGCTCTGCGTGCCGCAACCTCAGCTGCTGATTTAAAATTAGTGCTTGATAACTATGATGCTAATGTAAAAAAACAAGCTGACAAACTAATAGATGATGATGAGATTGATGAACCAATTAGAATTACAGATAAATCTGAAGTTATTGATTTAAAAGATTATGACTTATCTTAGATTTATATATAAAAAGATATAATCACAGGCTAAATTTTTAAAAGGAAAAGAAATGTTAGAAGGCATTTTAAGAGAGAGTATCGATAAAAAAGCGGCTAAAACGCTAAGAAGAGATGGTTATCTTATTGCTAATATTTATGCAAAAGGTTTTGAAAACATCAACGCTGCGTTTAAAGAAAATGAGTTTATTAAAGCTATGAGGAAAAAAGATACACTAATTTTTCCAGTTAGCGTCGCAGGTAAAACTTACAATGTTGTTGTTCAAGACTACCAAAGAGACCCAGTTACAAACAGACTTTTACATGTAGATTTAAAAGTTGCACTACCAAATGTTATGACAAAATACATGGTTCCAGTGGTAACAAAAGGTGCTGCAATTGGTATCAAAAATAAAGGTGTTTTAGTTAATTCAAAAAGAAGATTAACAGTAAAATGTACAGCTGAAAACCTACCAAATAGTTTTGAGCTTGATATAGCTAACCTTGATGTTGGCGATTCACTTTTAGTACGTGACGTTAAAGCTCCAGCAAATGTTAAGATACTTGATGCAGATAGAGTTGCTATTGTTGGCGTAATTAAAGCAAAATAGTAATTTTTTAAAATGATACTTTTTGTAGGACTAGGAAATCCTGGTAAAAAGTATGAAAAAACAAGACACAATATAGGTTTTATGGTTATTGACCATTTGGTTGGTAAGCATAAAGCCACTTCTATAAACAAAAAAGAGTTCCAAGGCGAACTTTTCAAACACAATCAATCACTTTTTTTAAAACCAACTACTTTTATGAATCTCTCAGGTGAGAGCGTTTTTGCTGTTAGTGAGTATTATAAACCTGAAAAAATTGTAGTTTTTCATGATGATATAGCTATAAATCTTGGAAGCGTTAGGATAAAACTTGGTGGAAGTAGTGGTGGACACAATGGTATAAAATCAATAGATAAATTTATTGGCAGTGAATACATAAGAGTAAGACTTGGTGTTGGTGAGCCAAGTGGTTTTCTAGATACAAGCGATTATGTTCTTAGCTCTTTTAAAATAGAAGAGATAAACTGCGTTCAAAAACTTATAAATTATAGCGAAGATATAGCAGAGGCATTAACCAAAAATTCTCTAGAAGATGTTATCATACATTTTACATCCAAAAAGGGAATTTGCATAGATTAATGACAAAGTTATATCAAAGATATACAGTTAGTCTGTATTTAAAAAATTTTTTTGTTATATTTTTTGCTCTTGCCTTTTTTTATGTTGGTATTGACTATATAACAAATTTAAAAGATTTGCCAAACTCTGCAAATATACACATTTTATATCTTATCTTTAACCTTATGTCTTCTGTAAATTATGTATTGTCACTCTCAATAGTTTTTGCGATGATTTTGACAAAATTTTCCATGATAAGGTCAAACGAATTAGTTAGTTTATACTCTATTGGTGTGAGCAAAAACGCACTTATTGTGCCGATTTTTTTAACTTCACTGTTTATAACCTGCCTCTATTTTGCACTAAATATGACATCATTTGCAAACTCACAAGAGTATAGAAGCAACATTTTAGACAATGGACAAGTTGGTTCGATTTCATCTGATCTTTTTTTAAAATATAATAATCAATATATATATTTTAAAACACTTGACCCATTAAGGCAAGAAGCTTTACATGTAAAGATTTTTAATGTACAAAATAATGAATTACAAGAGACTATAACAGCGCAAAAAGCAACATTTAAAAACAATATTTGGGTTCTTGAAAATGTTCAAAAAACATATAAGCCAGTGATTGAAGGCAACTTAAACGCTTCTTTAAATATAGAGTCTTTGGATAGATTAGAGGCATTAAAAGATTTTCGTCCAAAAATCATGGAAAATGTTCATGAGGGAAAATCATCGCTTTCTATCTTAGACGCCATAGAGGCCATCTCATTTTTTAAAGAGCAAGGTATCAATACAACTTCCATTAAAGCAAATCTATATCTGCTTGTTTTCTTCCCACTTTATGCGCCTTTAATGGTGCTCATCTTGTACTATTTTCTACCAATGTCTGGAAGATTTTTTAACCTAGCGCTTACAAGTTTTACATTTGTTTTTATAACTCTTGTTGGCTGGGGAGTTTTATTTGTTATGGGAAGATTTTCTGCAAATTCTGTTTTTATACCAGAGGTTGGCGTGATAGTTCCTATCTTTATTCTTGGTATTTACGCAATTTATCTGTACAATAAAAATAGATAAAAACTAAAATAGTCCTAGCCAACTCCAATATGTATAAACCATAATAGTACTAAACACAGCTCCAAAGAGACTCATTATAGCTCCAACCTTGATTAACTCTTTTGCTGTAATCTCTTCCGTTGCTAAACCTATGATATTTGGAAGGTTTGAGACTGGAAGTAAGTATTGGTGAAGCATGTTCATACCAACTAGAACAACAAAAGCCGTTACTTGCATTCCTGCATTAGCTGGAAGTGCTGCAACTGCTACGGCATGAGCTATAACCACAGGAGTTAGAGCAGTCGTTTTTGGTCCAGCACCAGTAAATAACACTTGAAGTGCAAGCATCAACCAGATAAATATAACGATTTGAAGTTTTACATCAAGTTCTAAAAGTGGATGAAAAAACGTGCTTGCAAGCCAAGCAGCAGCACCAGTTTTTACAAGCATAGCGCCCATTGATAATCCTGCGCCATAAACTATAAAAACATTCCAAGGCACTTTTTTTTCAGCCTCTTTCCAATTCATAACTTGACATGGAACAGGAGCGATCATAGCAGCAACCGCAAGCATTGCAACAAGAGTTGCATTAAGTCCATGAAGTTTATCGGTTGCCCAAAGTGCAAGTGTTACTAAAAAAACGATTAGGGCGTATATCTCTTTTGAACTCATCTTGCCCATCTCTTTTAACTGCTTTAACATTGCCTCTTTACCAGCTGAAATATCTTCAACCTCAGGTGGAAACATTTTAATTAATATATAAGTGGCCATTAACCCCATTATAAGTGCTGGAGGCATTCCTATCTTAAACCATTCAGCCCAAGTGACAATATTTTTTCCATCAGTTGCTTTTTCTAGTAAGCTCGCGGTTATTGGATTTGCAGCATGTGAAGTCATGATGCCCATACAGTACATAGTTCCAGCGATGGTGACTATAAAAACTAAACCTTTAACAAGAGAGCTCTGTCCTTTTTGAGCACCAAAGGCTAAACCCATGGATGTGATTATAGGTAAAACAAGAAGCGTTTTTGCAGCAAGTGAAGGTATAAAAAATGTCATTATAAGTGTAACGATAGATATAGCCCAATATAGATTTTTTGCTGATTTTCCAATCTTGCTAACAATCATCAAAGCAAGCCTTTTTGAAAGCCCACTTCCTCCCATACATGCAGCCATAACCATACCAAGAACAACGATCCAAACTCCTGTTGAAGCGTAACCAGAAAGTGCTTCACCTATCTTTCCTGCTCCAAAAAGAACTAAAAATGCGACAATCAAAAATCCACTTTGTGCATCATCAAGCGATTGGGATATCCAAACGATGATAGCAAATATGCCAACCCCAAGTGCTACTTTTCCTTGGTGGGTTAACCCTTTCATTTCTGGAGTTAAAAATATCATAGAAAGCATGGCAATTAGCGCTATAATCACAAAGATAATCTTCTTTTTGTCAAACATATATTTTGCCCTCCAAATCAACAAGCAATATCAAAATAAGTATTTAAACTAAATGCATTATACTAATAGTTTAAAAAAGAGATATTATAATAAAAGTTTTTTATAAATCTTTATATGCATTTTTGATAATATGTTACTTTTTATAACACACGGGATATTTTTATGAATTTTAAAGCATTAGCAAAAAAATACGAAACACCACTTTATGTGTATGATTTTGATCATATAACCAGCCAATTTAACGCTCTAAAAGAAGCTTTTAAAGCTAGAAAATCACTGATTTGCTATGCAGTTAAAGCAAACTCAAACCTATCTGTTTTGAAACATTTGAAAGAGCTTGGAGCTGGATGTGATTGCGTATCAATTGGAGAGGTTAAAAGAGCACTTCTTGTAGGCATACCAAAGTATAAAATCATATTTAGTGGAGTTGGCAAAAAAGATAGTGAGATAGAAGAAGCATTAAAAGAGGATATTTTGATGCTAAATATTGAAAGTGAAGCCGAACTTTTAAGGATAGAGGAAATCGCAAAAAGTTTACATGTAAAGGCAAGAATTAGTATTCGAGTGAATCCAAATGTAAATCCAAAAACACACCCTTATATCTCAACGGGACTCAAAGAAAACAAATTTGGAGTTGATATAGAGAGTGCAAAAAGATTGTATATTCATACAAAACATTCTGAATTTTTAGAGCCAATCGGCATTCACTGTCATATAGGAAGCCAAATAACAGACATTGCCCCATATAAAGAAGCAACCAAAATAACAGCAAATCTCTTAAAACATTTAAAAGCGCTTGATATTGATTTGAAATTTTTTGATGTTGGTGGCGGTATTGGTATATGTTACAGCGATGAAACTCCTATAAAACCTTACGATTTTGCTCAGGCAGTTTTAGAAAATCTAAACGCAACTGATGTTACTATAGTTTGTGAACCAGGACGTTATATAGTTGGAAATAGCGGATATTTACTAACATCTGTTTTGTATGAAAAAGAAAATGAGGGCAAAAGATTTGTTATAGTTGATGCAGCTATGAATGATTTGATTCGCCCGTCCTTATATGATGCTCACCATGAGATAGAAGCCATTGATAAAAATAGTGAAAAAACAAGTGCCGATGTTGTTGGACCAATTTGTGAAAGTGGCGATTTTTTAGGAAAAGAAGTTATGTTGCCAAAGTTAGAGCATAATGATTTGCTCGTAGTAAAAAGTGCAGGAGCTTATGGATTTAGCATGAGCAGCAATTACAACACAAGAGAAAGAGCAGCAGAAGTTGCCCTGCAAGATGGCAAAGATAGATTAATCAGAAAACGTGAGAGTTTTGAAGATATTATAAAATTAGAAAAAGAGTGTCTTTGATGCTTTTACATGTAAGGATTTTTTGGTGAAAAATATAGAAGATTATAGAGGTGAAATTGATAAAATCGATAATGAAGTTTTAAAGCTTTTAAATGAGAGAATGAATCACGTAAAAGCGATTGGCGAACTTAAACACACAAGTGGAACTTCTATATATCGACCTGAACGTGAAAAAGATATATTAAATAGATTAAAAAAACTAAATGGCGGTATTCTAAAAACAAGCGCCATTGATGCTATATATTTGGAAATTTTTGCAGTAAGTAGAAATCTTGAAATGCCTGAGAAAATAGCATTTTTAGGGCCAGAGGGAAGTTATACTCATCAAGCAGCACAAAGTAGATTTGGTGCCATGGGAAGTTATTTGGCTCTAAACTCTATCGAGTCAGTTTTCCAAGTTTTAAAAAACAAAGAGGCAAAGTACGGCGTTGTTCCAATTGAAAACAATACTGAAGGTGCTGTTGGAATCACGCTTGACTCACTAAGAAGTGCTGATGAGACAAAGATAGTCGCTGAAGTTTATATGGACATTCACCACTCATTTGCTTCAATTAGTGAAAACTTAAAAGAGATAAAAGTCATATACTCTCATCCGCAAGGCTACAACCAATGTAGGCAGTTTTTAGAGTCTCACATGCTTATAGATATAGAGTTTATCCCAACAAAATCAACAGCTGAAGCGGCAAAAATGGCAAGTTTTGATAAAAATTCGGCTGCAATTTGCTCACATATCGCTGCAAAGATTTATAACTTGCCTATCATGTTTGAAAAGATAGAAGATAACTCGGCAAATAGAACAAGATTTTTAATCTTAAGTGACTTTAAAAATCAAGTTGGAGTAAAAAACAAAACATCAATCTTGGCAAAAACTCACGATAAGCCAGGCGGGCTTTTAGAGCTTTTGCAAAAATTTCACAATGCAAAGATAAACTTAACAAAGATTGAGTCGCGCCCAACCAAAACAAAAGATTTTAAAAAGGTTTTTTATCTTGATTTTGAGGGACATATAGATGAAGAGAATATACAAAAATTTTTAAAAGATAACAAAAAAGAATATGATATCATTTGGCTTGGTAGCTATATATCAGAAGGGTAAAAAATGAATTTCAATAAAAAATTAGAAGCTCTTAAAAATTATGAGGCTGGAAAGCCAATAGAGCTAGTAGTTCGTGAGTTTGGTATAAAACCAGAAGATGTTATAAAGCTTGCTAGCAATGAAAATCCTTACGGTTCAAGCCCAAAAGTTTTAGAGGCTGTAAAAAATGAGGCTGCAAAAATGGCTTTATATCCTGATGACAGCATGTTTGAACTCAAAGAGGTGCTTAGCAAAAAATATAATTTAACAAGTAAAAACATTATAATAGGCTCCGGAAGTGATCAAATCATAGAGTTTTGTCTGCATGCAAAAGCAGATGAAAAGTCAAAGATTTTAATGGCTGGCGTTACATTTGCTATGTATGAAATTTACTCAAAACATGTTGGTGCAAACGTTGTTAGAACAACAAGTAAAAAACATGACTTAAAAGAGATGCTTGATATTTATAAAAAAGAGAAAGATATCTCTATGGTATTTTTATGCTTGCCAAATAACCCTCTTGGAGAATGCCCAACCAAAGATGAGGTGTATTCTTTTATAAAAGAACTCTCAAGTGATACTTTAGTTGTGGTTGATGGGGCTTATCAAGAGTTTGCAAGTTTTAAAGATAAAAACAGACATATTGAGCCAAAAGAACTCATAGAAAAATTTCCAAATGCTATATATCTTGGGACTTTCTCAAAAGCTTATGGACTTGGTGGCATGAGAGTTGGATATGGGTTAGCAAATGAAAATATTATAAATGCTCTCTCAAAGCTGCGTCCACCTTTTAACATCACAACTCTATCTCTAAAAGCAGCAATAGTTGCATTAAACGATGAAGATTTTGTTCAAAACACACTAAAAAACAATTTTATAGAGATGGAAAGATATAAAAACTTAGCAAAAGAGGTAAATATTGAAATTATAGAGAGTTTTACAAATTTTATAACTTTTATCTTGCCAAAAGAGAAAAACTCATCTAAAATCTGTCAAGATTTAATGAAAAAAGGTATCATTATAAGAGATTTGGCATCATACAATATGAATGCTGTTAGAATTACAATCGGTACACAAATACAAAACGATAGGGTTTTACAAACTTTTAAAACTCTTTACATGTAAAGGTTTCTAAGAGCAACATGCAAAAAAAGATAGATGTAAAAAACACAACATATGAAGAATTAGAAAATCTTTGTGGTGAGATTAGAGCAAAGATAATTGAAACAGTAAGCAAAAACGGTGGCCATTTGAGTAGCAATATGGGTGCAGTTGAGCTTATTGTTGCAATGCATTACGTTTTTGATGCAAAAAACGATCCATTTATATTTGACGTATCTCACCAATCATACACGCACAAACTCTTAACAGACAGATGGGAAAAGTTTCACACGTTAAGACAGTTTGATGGGATTAGTGGTTATACAAAACCAAGTGAATCAGAGTTCGATTATTTTATATCTGGGCACAGTTCTACGTCTATTTCACTTGCTGTTGGCGCTGCAAAAGCCATAAATTTAAAAAAACAAAGAGACAGAATCCCAGTTGCTCTAATAGGTGATGGAGCCATGAGCGCTGGCATGGCTTATGAAGCATTAAATGAACTTGGAGATAAAAAATACCCAGTAGTTATCATTCTAAATGACAATGAGATGAGCATTTCAAAGCCTATAGGGGCTATCAGCAACTATCTCTCTCATATGATGGCAGGAGAGTTTTATCAAAAGTTTAAATTTCGTATAGAGAAATTTTTAGACTACTTGCCAGAATCTGCAACATACATGGCAAAAAGATTTGAAGAAGGTTTCAAACTTATAACTCCTGGTATGCTTTTTGAAGAGTTAGGGTTAGAGTATATTGGGCCAGTTGATGGACACAATTTAAGAGATTTGATAGAGATACTAAAAACTGCAAAAAAACTAAAGAAACCAGTCATTGTTCATGCTCAAACTATCAAAGGCAAGGGTTATGTAAAAGCAGAAGGACAGTTAGAAAAATGGCATGGAGTTGGACCTTTTGATATAGAAAGTGGAGAAGCTACAGCTAATTCATCAAAAAAAAGTGCAACTTCTCTCTTTTCTGATGCACTGCTAGATTTGGCTAAAAAACATGAAAATGTTGTTGGAGTTACTGCTGCTATGCCAAGTGGAACCGGTATGGAAAAGCTTATACGCGAATTTCCAAATAGATTTTGGGATGTAGCAATAGCTGAACAACACGCAGTAACATCTATGTGTGCGATGGCAAAAGAGGGGTTTAAACCTTATGTTGCTATATATTCTACATTTTTACAACGAGCTTATGATCAAGTTATACATGATGCATGTATTTTAAATCTTGATATTGTTTTTGCTATAGATAGAGCCGGTATTGTAGGAGAAGATGGAGAAACACATCAAGGTGTTTTTGATATTTCATATTTGAGTGCTATACCAAACATTACTCTTTTTGCACCAAGAGATGAGATTGGCATGAAACATGCCATAGAGTACTCTTATATTCACAAAGGTGTTTGTGCCTTTAGATATCCAAGAGGAAATTTTTTACCATGTGAAATAGAGTCAAAACCTTTTGAATATGGAATTGGTGAAGTTTTAAAAAGAGGCAAAAGTGACATTGCACTTATAGGATATGGGAATGGAGTAGGGCGAGCAAATGCTGTTTTAAAGCTCTTGGATAAAGATGCCACCTTGGTTGATTTGAAATTTGTTAAACCTTTTGATGAAAATTTGTTAAAAAAGTTATCAAAAAGTCATAAAAAATGGTATATTTTCAGTGACAGTATTCAAATAGGTGGTGTTGGAGATATGCTTTTATCTTGGCTAGGGAGCCAAAACATAAAAGATGTGAGCCTTATGACATTCGAATATAGCGATACGTTTATAACTCACGGTAACACTTTTCAGGTAGAAAAAGAGTTGGGAATATTACCAGAACAGATAGCAAAAATTATCAATATTAACTAATAAAAAATATTGAATAGAAAATTTTACTATTTTTTAATGTTCATTGCTCTAGAATAATATAAAAATTATAGGATTGAAAAATGGACTTTATGAATTTATTAAAGGAGCATCAATTAAAAGCGACTCCTCAAAGATTATCTGTTTTAAAAGTTTTATATAAAAACGAACATCCAACGATCGATGAACTATATGAAGAGATTAAGGAAGAAAACCCTTCTATTTCACTTGCAACTGTTTATAAAAACGTAAACACTCTAAAAGAGCATGGCGTTGTTATAGAGGTTAATATGCCAAATGGCAAAATGAGATATGATATATATACAAAGCCTCATATTCATGTTGTTTGCACAAAATGCAATCACGTAGAAGATTTAGAGTATTCAGCTGATTTATATGATTATCAAGTAAAGCTTGAAAAACAAAAAGGTTGGGAAGTAAATAGACTCGATGTGATAGCAACAATAAATGGTTGTTCGCATTGTAAAAAATAAGTTTACATGTAAACAAAAAAAAGGGAGTGAGGATTTTTCCTCACTCCCTTTTTTTATTAGTTAAATTAAATTATAAATCTTTTGAGTGTTTTGCTAAATAATCTGCAACGCCTTTGCTGCTAGCTTTCATTGCTTCATCACCTTTATTCCAACCAGCTGGACAAACTTCACCATGCTCATTTGTATATAGCATAGCATCAACAAGTCTTAATGTCTCATCAACATTTCTTCCAAGTGGAAAATCGTTAATAGTTGCATGTCTGATTGTTCCATCTTTGTCAATCAAAAATGTTCCACGAAGTGCAACGCTCTCGCTAAAAAGAACATCAAAATCTCTTGAAATTTGTTTTGTTATATCTGCTACGATTGGGAAACCTACATTTCCAATACCACCTTGATTTACCGGAGTATTTTTCCAAGCAAGGTGAACAAATTCTGAGTCAGTTGAAATACCGATAAGGTTAACGCCTCTCTCATTAAAATCTTTTACACGGTTATTGAATGCAAGAATTTCTGATGGACAAACAAATGTAAAGTCTTTTGGCCAGAAAAACAAAATCGCTCCATTTTTGCCAAAGTTTTTATAAAGATTGAAATCTTCAACTATTTGATTGTCTGCTAAAACTGCTTGTGCAGTAAAATTTGGTGCTTTGTTAGTAACTAACATATCTACATCTCCTAAATAAAATTTATCAACTCGTAAATTGTATCGACTATTTTATAAGTATTTCTTTAATTTATATATCTATTTTTTTGATTTATTTTACTTAAATAAAGTTACAGAAAATTAACAGATATATGATAATAATTATCATTAAAAATAAATTATTTTTTAATATCAGTTTAAATAACTCTTTGTTATAGTCACGTCACTTTTATATTTTATAAGGAGATAAAATGTCAGTAAAAATTACAGATCTCTGTATTAGTTGTGGTGCATGTATTGATGAGTGTCCAGTAGAAGCTATTGTTGATGACAGTGATAACCCAACAGGTGACAGTATATATTATGTTTTTGCAAATAAATGTGTTGAGTGTGTTGGTCATCATGATGAACCAGCATGTGCTAGTGCCTGTCCAACTGAAGGCTGTATCGTTTGGGATGAACCATTTGTAGGTCAACCAAGCAGAGATGAAATCGCTGAAGATATGAGAAAAGGCGACACTCCAGTTATCGCTTAAAACAAAAATTGCCTAAAAGATACTATTTTTTAGGCAATCCCCTTACTTTTATTTAATTTAAAAAAATTTCTGCTATAATCACGGGTTCTATTTACACACAATGTGTTATTGTTAAACTTAGGAGAAAAATTATGGAGCAAACGCTATCTATCATCAAACCAGATGCTGTGAAAAAAAATGTTATTGGTAAAATCGTTGACAGATTTGAAAGCAATGGTTTAAAAATCGCTGCAATGAAAAAAGTTCAACTATCAATTGAAGATGCATCAAAGTTTTATGAAGTTCATAAAGCAAGACCATTTTTTAAAGATTTGGTTGAATTTATGACAAGTGGTCCTGTTGTTATTATGGTTTTAGAAGGAAGCAATGCTGTTTCTAAAAACAGAGAATTGATGGGTGCTACAAATCCAAAAGAGGCAGCAAAAGGTACAATTCGTGCAGATTTCGCAGAGAGTATCGATGCAAATGCAGTTCACGGAAGTGATAGTTTAGAAAATGCAGCTATTGAGATAGCTTTCTTTTTTGCTAAAAGAGAATTAGTTTAATTTGCAAATAGCTTTTAAAAAAGTTGTTAAAGAGGGACTGGATTTTTCTTTACATGTAAAAGAGACAAAATTTTTTGGAAAAGTTTATCCAAAGAGAGATTCACTAGTTTTGTGTCAAGGTGACATTAAGGGCGAAGTTTCACACATTTGTGATAGATGTGGTAAAGATATGGTTTTGGATGTAAATGAGAAAGTTGAAATACTAATTTCAGATGGCATTTACGAAGGTGATACAGATGAGTTTGATGTTGTAGAATTTTACGATGGGCTTATCGATTTTGACGAATTATTAAATAGTGAGATTGAAGCTATAAAAAGCGATTATCACTATTGTGAAAATTGTTTGAAAAATTAATGAAGGAGATAAAATGGCAGTACCTAAAAGAAGAGTAAGTAAAACTAGAGGCGCTAAAAGAAGAACGCACTACAAAGTAAACCTTGCTATGCCAGTTAAAGATAAAGACGGTAGCTGGAAAATGCCTCACCGTGCTAACAAAACAACTAGCGAAAATTAATAATTAATGCTAAAAATAGCGATAGATATAATGGGTGGCGACAATGGTATCGCTCCTATTGTTGATGGTACGATTCAAGCATTAAGCGAACAAACTTTCCACGCTTACTTGGTTGGTGAGAGTGAGAAGATAAAACCGCTTATTCCAGAACACTTGCTAAAAAGAGTTACATTTATTGAAGCAAATGATGTTTTTGATATGGAAGAGTCTGCAACTGATGTTTTAAAAAGAAAAGAATCAACTATATACAAAGCAGTTGATTTGGTTCGTGATGGACTTGCAGACGGAGTTGTTTCAGCTGGTCACAGTGGAGCAACTATGAGTTTAGCAACACTAAGAATCGGAAGATTGAAAGGTGTAAATCGTCCAGCAATCGCTACTTTGATGCCAACAACCCACAATGGAAATTACACTCTTGTTTTAGATGTTGGAGCAAATGTTGATTGTAAGCCAGAACACTTATTTCAATTTGCTATTATGGGTGAAGCTTATGCAAAAAATGTGATGGGCGTAAAAAAACCAAAAGTTGGACTTCTGTCAAATGGTGAAGAGGCTGGCAAAGGAAATGAGCTTACAAAAGAAGCTTATGTAATGATGGCAAAACTTGACTCATTTGTTGGAAACGTTGAAGGTAACAATATCTTTGATGGCTCTGTAAATGTTGTTGTTTGTGATGGTTTTGTTGGAAATATACTTCTTAAAACAAGTGAAGGTGTTGCTGAATCAATCACTCATATAATAAGACAAAATATCAAAAAATCTCCTATTGCTATTGCAGGAGCAGCTTTGATGAAAAAAGTCTTTAAAATATTAAAAAAACAAGTTGACTATGCAGAGTATGGCGGAGCTCCTCTTATTGGCGTAAAGGGTTGCGCTATTATAAGTCATGGTAAAAGCAACTCAAAAGCTATAAAAAATGCAATCTTTCAAGCTATAAATTTTGCAAATTCAAATGTAAATCAAACTATCGAAGAGGAAATCAACCATTTTGCAAAACAGTAAAATCTACGCAAGCTTAAAATCTATAGGAGCTTATGCACCAAAAAGAGTTTTAAGCAACAAAGATTTGGAAAAAATGGTTGACACAACTGACGATTGGATAACTAAACGAACGGGTATAAAAGAGCGAAGAATTGCTGATATAAATGAACAAACAAGTGATTTGGGCGTAAAAGCTTCCTTACTTGCTATAAAAAGAGCAGGACTAGCGGCAAAAGATATAGATGCTGTTATTTGTGCTACTTTAACGCCAGATTATCTTTGTATGCCAGCAACTGCTTGTATCATAGCTTCAAAACTAGGCATTAAAAATGTTTTAGCTTTTGATGTAAGTGCTGCTTGTAGTGGTTTTGTTTATATTATGTATCTTGCGAAATCTTTAGTTGAAAGCGGACTACATAAAAATATATTAATTGTTGGTGCAGAAAAATTAAGTGGTGTTGTGGATTATACGGATAGAGGAACTTGCATACTTTTTGGAGACGGGGGAGGTGCTGCGATAGTTGGCACAACTACAAAAAAAGAAGAATCGATAGTAGACATACAGATAAGTGCAGATGGCGACTATGCAGAACTTTTGATGACACCACGCGCTCGTGTTACTCATCCAGATGACGATAGAACAAAAGAGTATCTTCAAATGGCTGGAAATGAAGTTTTCAAAATAGCAGTTAAAACTTTAACAAACGATGTTGTAGAAATTTTAGAAAAAAACAAAATTTCTGCAAATAGCGTAGATCACTTCATCCCACATCAAGCAAACTTTAGAATCATCGAAGCGGTTCGTGAAAAACTAAACTTCCCAGTTGAAAAAACAGTTCTTACAGTTGCAAAATATGGAAATACATCAGCAGCTTCTATACCGATGGCTATGAATGAAGCTTATGAAGATGGTAAAATAAAAAATGGTGATTTGATACTTTTTGATACTTTTGGTGGTGGGTTTACATGGGGAAGCGCACTAGCATACTTCGGCGGCAAATAGTTCAAATTGTTGCTTTTTTGCGATAATTTTGTTGTTTTCATAAATTATTTAGTCACATACTTAAAGTATGCTCCTTGCATAATTTATAAAAACGCCGCATTTTCACAAAAAATCAACTAATTTTAACACCCAAACCACTTACATGTAAAAAATAATCATATATTAAAATATATCACTTGTATGATTTACTCGTTAGCCTCATTATTGTGTAAAATCAATCAATTTTTTTAACACAAAACTTACATGTAAATATAAGTTTTGTTAAATTGTTTCATATATAAAATCCAAAACATAAAATCATTGCCAATTTTTACACGTAAGAGTTTTAAGCTATATTTATTTACATGTAAAGCAAAGTATATGTTTACATGTAAACTTACAATATGTTATGCAAAGTAGTTGCATTTTTCATCCACTTTTCAAGTTTATCCCACTCTTCATTTTCAACAAGTTCTCTACATTTTGCAAGTTCAATTTCAAAATTTTTAACCGATTCTATAAAATTTTCTCTATTTTGCTTAAAGATATTTGCCCACATGATTGGAGAGCTTTTTGCAACCCTACTCATATCACGAAATCCACCACCAGCTAGAAGCAAGATACTTTTTGGGTCTTGCTGTTTCATAACACTATTTGCCAAAGCGTAACTTAGAGCGTGGGGCATGTGTGAGATGTAAGATGCGTGTGCATCGTGATCTTTTGGATTCATAAAAACTATCTTCATGCCAATATGTGAAAATATTTGAATAGATCTTGTCAGGTGAACATCATCAATTTCTTTAGTTTTGCAAATAACTACAACACCACCATTAAACAACGTACTAAAGGCAGCACTCGGTCCAAATTTCTCAGTTCCTGTCATTGGGTGAGCTGGAACAAAGTTTGATTTTAACTCTTTAGGAGTTTCTTGTACTATTTTCTCTTTTGTGCTACCAAGGTCGATAATCGTTGTTGTTTTTGGGATATCGGTTAATTTTTTCATGATGGCTATGATGGCCTCAACCGGAGTTGCTAAGAAAATTACATCACATTTCTTTATATCTTCAAAATTTACAATTTCATTAACAATTTTAAGCTTTAGCGCCTCTTCGCAGTGAGAGATATTATTGTCATAACCGACGATTTTACTTATGAGTTTTGTATTTTGAAGTGCAAGTCCCATAGAGCCGCCAATCAAACCAAGCCCAATTATTCCTATTACCATTCATTTCCTTTTATATAAAAAACTTTACTATAATTTTAATTTTCAAAATGGTATTATATCAGCTTTATATACAAAAAATTTGCATAGGTTAAAATTAATGAAAAAACTCATAACTCTCTCTTTTATACTCTCTTCGGCGCTTTTGGCAGAGCCAATCAAAACGGTTACATTTAGTGGACTTCTTTACCTATCAAGTGAAACAGCTCAAGAGATGACAAATCTAAAACCAGGACGTGAGTTAAATATTGAGACTATAGATAATGCTATAAAAATTCTTTTTGCACAACAATATTTTGAAGATATTTGGGTTGAAGAGAGTGGCGGACATCTAATAGTAAATGTAAAAGAGAAATCAACCATATCTAAAGTAGAATTTAGTGGGGTAGGAGATAGCGATAAAACTGCTATTGAGGGTTTTTTAAACCTAAAAAAAGGTGAAATGTATGATTTAAATAAACTAAATCGTGCAAAAGAACAAATTAAAATGTATTTTGAAGCAAAAGGCTTTTTTGATACAGTGGTAGAAGCTGAAACTACACCAATTAACGAGAGAAGTATAGAGGTTAAGTTCCTAGTTAACCGCGGTGAAAACATAGTAATTAGAAATATAGAACTTCATGGTGCAAAAGCTATAAAATATAAAGATATAGAGCCAAGTGTATCAAATAAAGAGCGAGAATTTATGGGTTGGCTTTGGGGCAGAAATGATGGAAAGGTTAATCTATTTGAACTAAGCACAGACTCAGCTAGAATAAGAGATGTTTACTATAAATATGGCTACTTGGATGCAGTGGTAAGCACACCATTTTTAAGAGCATATTTTGACACTTATGATGCAAAACTTGATTATCAAGTAACAGAAGGTAGTAGATATAGAGTTAGTGATATTGTTGTAGAAATTCCTGATGGATATTTGGATGTAGATAAGATCAAAAAACAGATGGTTCTTCAAAAAGGTGATGTTTTTGATGTTACAAAATTAAGGCGAGATTCAAAACTTATAGAAGATACTTTGGCAAACCAAGGATACGCATATGTAAGCGTATATCCTGATGTGAAAAAAGATGCTGATGAGCATACTACTGACTTAATTTACATTGTAAATCCAGGCGATAAAGTATATATTAGAGATGTAAGAATATTGGGAAATAGTGTTACCCTTGATAGAATCATAAGAAGAGATATATATTTAACTCCAGGAGATTTGTATAGCAGAAGTGAAGTAACTGAATCAACCAATGCACTTAGGAGAACAAGTTATTTAGAAGATGTAAAGATTGCCGAAGAGAGACTAAGAAAAGAAGAGATGGAATTGATAGTTTCTATTAAAGAAGCTCCAACAGGTGCTATTGGAGGTGGTAAAGGTTATCTCTCATCTGATGGATTTTTGATAAACGGATATCTATCTGAAAATAACATTTTTGGAAGCGGAGTTAGAGCTTCGCTTGATGTTGAACGCTCAGACAAAGAACTTTCAGGCGCAATTTCACTTAATAATCCAAGAATTTTTGACTCAAAATATAGCCTTGGTGGAAGTATATACAGAAAAGATTACGAATACCAAGATTATGATGAGTTGACAACCGGTGGATATATATCCGTTGGAAGAACTCTTGGAAGATATACTACGGTTGCACTAAGATATGTTTTTGAAAATTCTGAACTTAGTGATTTACCAAGTTCAAGTTATTTTGATTATTCTGGTCTTATGTTAAAATCAACAAAAAGCTCTTTGGTTCCAAGTATTACTTTTAACAACACAGACGATTACTACACTCCAAGAAGAGGTTTTATAGCAAGCACATCACTTGAATATGCAGGAGTTGGAGGAGATCAAGAGTTTATAAAGAGTATTACAAGATTTTCTACATTTTATGGAATGCAAGATGCTATAAATTATGATTTGATTTTTAGATACAAAGCACAATTTTCTTATGTAAGTGATGAGGGATACTTGCCAATAAATGAGAGACTATATCTTGGTGGTATATCGACACTAAGAGGTTTAGAAAGTAGTTCAATTGCACCAAAAAATGCAAATGGAATCTTACTTGGTGGAACAATGTCTTTTGCTAACTCACTAGAAGTTAGTATTCCTTTGGTTGAGAGATTAAAAATGAGAGGTTCTATGTTTCTTGATTATGGTATGATTGGAGATGATGATTTTTCTGAAAAAAGAGCAAGTGCTGGTGTTGCAGTTGAGTGGACATCACCTCTTGGACCTATACAGTTTATCTTCGCAAGACCAATACAAAAAGAGTCGGGTGATAGAACAAGTAGCTTTGAATTTACAATGGGAAGAAGTTTTTAACTCTTCTCTATAATAATCGCAAATGAAGAAGGTTTAGGTAGTTTTTTAATAAGATCTTTTGCCAAATATAACGAAGATTTTGATGTTATAAATAAAGAGTGATTTTCGTATTTAAAACTTATCTTATCTAAACTACAATCAACAACAAGAGTTTTTGCTAGAGAAAATATAAATATAAGCCAGTTTATAATATCTACTTTTGGCAGAAGCATTTTAAACTCTTCAATATCGGCTTCTTCTATCTTTTTTGATTCAAATTTCACTATAGAAGATATCAGCATTTTCTCTTTATGGGTAAAACTATAATTTAAACTATTCAGTATGATATAAGCGCTATGTCTATTTTCTTGGTAAAAATTTATATTTCTGCCAGTACTATGAAGTTTTGAAGCTAGGGAGAGCTCATATCTAAAAGAGTTTTCAAGTTGATGGATCGGTGCAAGAGTTTCAAATAGTTCATCTGCACATTTTGCTATAAAATTTCCCTCTTTTTTGTTTACATTAAATCTGCATAGTAAGCTATCAACACTCAAAGAGAAATTTGCTGGAAATCTATGATGAGAGTTTCTCAATAAATCGCAAAGATAAACACCTTCTCTGACTCCAACACCACTTGTTATCACTTTTTTGGCACCAAGTTTTTCTAAAAGTGCTTGAAAGATTGCCACACCTTCTCTTATCGTGTCAAATCTATCTTTTTTGATACCTATATCTTTTAGGGATAAGATATTGGATGCTGCTATTTTATTTATAAGTGAAGACGTATCTTTTAAATCATATTCAAAATTATGAATAGTTGATATTGGATAGTTTGACTTTTCCATTATCAGCTTCCCAAGAGCTCTTAGTGTTCCACCAATTGCTACTACATGTAAAGAGTTAAAATCCCCATCTACATCTTTTAATTTTTCAGCTATATAATCATTGATTTTATCTATAGAAGCTTTTTTATCAAAAAATAGCTCTTTTAACCTTACGGTTCCAAGATTTATAGAGACAGTTTTGGTTATAACTCCATTTTTTATTTTTGCAAACTCAGTTGAACCACCACCAATATCAACTGTTGTAAGCTCATCAACTTTGTATACCATGTTATTAACTGCGACACCACCAAGATAAGCCTCTTTATTGCCATCAATAACTTTTATCTTAAAGCCAAAATCTTTGTAAACTTTGTTAATAAAATCATTTGCATTTGCTGCATCACGGAGTGCGGAGGTTGCAACACATAGAACTTTGTTGCAATTTAGGTTTTTTGCAATTATAGAAAATTCATTAAGTGCGCTAAAAGCTCTATTTATAGCATTTGGTTGAAGAATACCATCTTTTTCATATGCACCTTCACCAATTCTAACTCTACTTTTTATCTCTTTTATAAGATGAAAAGAAAACCTTCCATCCTTTTCATAAACAGCCATTCTTGCTGAGTTTGAACCAATATCAATAATAGCTGTTCTTTTTGCCATCAATCTTCTTCTTGAAGTTGCTCAAACTTAAACTTAAGTTCTTCTGTTGTTTCGATATTGTCAGGATCTGGAATAATACAGTCAACCGGACAAACCGCAATACATGAAGGTTCATCATAATAACCAATACACTCAGTACAGGTGTCAGGATCAATTATATAGATTGGATCTGACTCTTCAATAGCACCATTTGGACACTCATCTCTACATGAGTCGCATGCAATGCACTCATCTGTTATCATCAAAGACATATAAATACCTCTAAATTCAAAATTAAAACTGCTTTATACACTAAAAAAACTTTAAATAAATTGAAAAATAAAGCCTATTTTGTAGCATTTACTTTTTTTATAAAAGGTATATATACAGAAGCATTACAGCCTTTTTTATCGTCATTTCTATTTGTTAATTTTATAGTTGCACCAATAGCATCTGCTGCGCCTTTTGCTAAAAATAGACCAAGCCCAGCTCCACCTTTGTTTCCATATCTTTTAAAAGGCGCAAAATAATCTTTACTCTCATCAATGCCACCACCTTCATCTATAACTTCAATCAAAAATCCATTTTTGTCAACCGAACTTTTGATGGTTATGGTGCTTAAAGGAGGAGAGAATTTGATAGCATTTTGTATAAAGTTTTGCAAAATATGTGTAAGAAGTGTTGTTTGTATTTTTATTTTATACTCTTTTGGGGTGAGTTTATCTTCAATTTCAATTTTTTCTTGATGAGATAAGATTTTAAAGTTTTCAATCTTCTCTTTTAAAAATTTTATCAAGTCAATATTTACCGGCTCTTCAAATTGCGCACCCTCTTGTCTACCAATTTCTAAAATAGCACTTATCATTTTATTCATCTCATTTATAGCTATATTGTTGTTTTTTATAGTTTCTATATATTTTTCTTCATCTCTTTTTTTAATTAAAGTAACTTCGTTTTTAGTTTTCATAACAGCAAGTGGAGTTTTAAGTTCATGTGCAATACCAACAAATAACTCTTTTTGATATTTGATAAAAGTTTGTATCCTATCAATAAGTTTATTTATACTTTTTCCAAGAGGCATAAACTCTTCTGGCAGAGATTTTGTATCGATATGCTGTAAAAAACTTTCATCCATCCTTGCAAGCTTATGATTTAGTGTTTTTATAGGCAAAAGTAGCATTCTTGATAGTAGCATCGCATAAAAAAGTATTAAGAAAATAGCTGAGAGATTTATAACAAATATATCAAGTAAAATATTCTCTAAAAGCAAGGCGGTGCTTGTTATATCTTTTGTTATTTTTATATATGTTGAGTATTTCAATTCATGTAGATAATATACAGATAAAAAATATCTGTCATTTTTTTTCGTCTGCTCAAAGATAACGCTTTGTTGATTATTTTTTCTAGAGACTATCTCTATTTGTGTATCTTCTGAATGAGGAAAATTTTGTCTAATGGTTTCTGTTGACAAAAGAGTTATGTTTGAATTTGCAACAATTCTTACTTCTTTTAGCAAAGAGTCGTTGAGATTTTCAAAAATCGAAATTTTTATGTAGTTGTAGAGAATGATAGAAAAAACTACAATTAGTACTGACGATGCCAATACTAATTGTAATACAAATTTATTGCTTATACTTTTTTTGGAAAACAAAATCGATAACCACGGCGTCTTACTGTTTCTATTGTAGAAATATCAAGTGGTTTATCCATTTTTTGGCGAATTTGGTTGATTGCTACTTCGATAACGTTTGGAGTTACAAGTTCTGGCTCTTCCCAAATCGCATCTAGAAGTTGCTCTTTAGATACTATTTGATCTGAGTGGCGTGCTAGGTGAGTTAAAACTTCAAAAGGTTTACCTTTTAGTTCAATTTCTTGGCCTTTGTATGTGATTTTCTCTTCATCTGGGTCAATCACTAAATCGTCAATTTTTATAACATTGCTTCCGCCAAATCTAAGTCTTGCTTCAATTCTTGCAACTAACACATCAAAATCAAAAGGTTTTCTTATGTAATCATCTGCGCCAGCTTTTAATGCTTTGATTTCGCTCTCTTTGTCATCTTTTGCTGATAGAACTATAACTGCTGTGCGAGAAGACTTTTGTTTAATCATACTAATTAAGTCGATGCCGTCGCCATCAGGTAACATCCAATCTGTTAAAACTAAATCATAATTTCTAATACCGATGTAGTACTCTGCATCTTTGTAATTTTCTGAATTGTCAGTTTGGTAACCAAACTCCTGAAGTCCTTCTGCAATTGTTTTATTGAGGGTTACTTCGTCTTCAACGATAAGTATCCGCATGTTTCTTTCCTTGTTCTGAATTTTGATTTCGGATTATATCATAGTTTTAGGAAATTTTAAAGAACTTTTAATCTAGAATTAATATTTTTTAGTATAGCTAGCCCCGACCTTAGCGAAATTTAGGGCATTTGGTTTTAGAATCTCTATATCAATATTTTTAATTAAGCTAAAGTTTTTATAAAGTTTTTTACTTACATGTAAAAGTGACTCTTCAACAGTTATAAATTTTTTCTTATTGAAAGTCTCTTTTATTAGTTCGCAAATTTGTACATAATCAACAAGTTTGTCTTTTTTGTATTTAATCTTAAACTTTGCATTTATAACAACTTTTTGAGGTGTTGTTCTCTCTTTTTCTAAAATTCCTATAATTGTAAAAAACTCTAAATCTTTTATATGTAAAGTTATTTTAGACAACTTTTTTTTCCTCTTTTTTAAGCAATCTTACTATGTTCGGTATATGCTTATATACTATTATGATACAAATTATAATAAGCGGAGTATGTGAGTAAACTTCTGGCATTTGTGGATGGATTATAAAAGAGCTAACAACCAAAGAAGTTAATGCAAGTAATGATGCAACTGAAGAGATTTTAAAAATCTTACCAGACACAAACCAAACCACGGCAGCTATTACTGTTTCAATTGGAAGAAGTACAAGCAAAACACCAGCTCCTGTTGCTATACCTTTACCGCCTTCAAAGTTCAAGTACGGGCTAAAGCAGTGGCCAACCAAAGCTAAAATCGCAACAAGCCATAAAGCACTCTGTGAAAATCCTAAAAGCATTGCTATTAAAAGCATAACAACTCCTTTTAGGGCGTCAAGTGCGACTGTTGCTATTGCTAGTTTTTTAGCTAACTTTGGATCTTTCTCTTTAACAACTCTTAAAACGTTTGTGGCGCCTATACTTTTGCTTCCAGCTTCTTTAATGTCAACATTTGCATAATATTTTGCGAGCAAAAGACCAAAAGGAATACCCCCAACAAAGTATGTAGCTATATAAAAAAGTACTTTTGGATCAGTTATAAAATTTAAAAAAACTTCAGGCATAGTCTGTAAAACCTTTACATGTAAAAATAAAAATGTATTCTAACTAAAAAAGAGTTATTCTATACATAAAAATTTACATGTAAAATATTCATCAATATAGATTTAACCAATTTTAAGTATAATCATACCTTTAAATCTAAGGTAAATTAATGTTTGTTGAAACTTGGCAAGAGATAAAAAATAGCGACAATTTTCTTTTAGCATCTCACAAAAATCCAGATTGTGACACGCTTGGAAGTACACTTAGCTTGTATCTTGTGCTTAAAAATTTAGGAAAAAAAGTAACTCTTTTTAACTCTACAGAAGTTTTGCCAAGAAGATATAGTTTTTTGCCATGTTACAACGAAATCCAAAATCAGATAAATGCAAAGTTTGATATTGTCATCACTTGTGATTGTGCCTCGTTTGAGAGAACAGGATTAAAAAAGGGAAATTTCAAAATTGTAAATATCGATCATCACGCAACAAATAAGGGTTTTGGAGATATAAATCTTGTCAAAAAAACATCTTCAAGTGTCTCTATGGTTGTGTATGAACTTTTAAAACAAAACAGTATTGAGATTACAAAAGATATAGCAACCTTGCTTTATGCTGGTATTGTTGAAGATACTGGTTATTTTACTTATGGAAATATTGATGAAAAAACATTTATTAATGTTGCCGATGTTGTAAGAAGAGGGGCTGATATAAACTTAGTATCAAGTAGTCTAAACCAAAGTGTTCCACTTGCAAGGTTTAGGCTTCATCAATACGTCATGCAAAATGTTGATTTACTTAAAAATGGTAAAGTTGCACGCACTATTATCATGCAAGATGATTTAAAAAGAACTGGCGCAAAAAGAGAAGATACCGAAGATATCGCTAATCTTATAAGAGATTTGGTAAATGTTGAGTTTGCTATCATGATTTTAGAAGAGGATAGTGGTGAGTTTAAAGTCTCTTTGAGAGGTAAAAATAGTATAGATGTATCAAGTATCGCTTTAAAGTTTAATGGTGGCGGACATTTTGGAGCTGCTGGATTTGAAAGTAGTGAACTTGATGTGGATATTTTAACAAAAAAAATTTTAGATGAATATGAGAAAGGGTTAAAAGTTTAAGATGAGAAGAAGAGAAGGTAGTTCAAAAACTGTTATATTTATAGTGATTGTTTTGGTTATTTTAGGATTTTTAGTTTATTTGTATAACTCTAAAATGTTTGAAAGAAATGCTCCAGTTATAAATTTAAGTGAAAAGATATATTGGAATTTAAGAGAACCATTGAAGATAGAAGTAAGTGATGATAGTGGTATAAAATTTGCAAGAGTAACCCTAAGTGATGGCGAAAATCAAATAACGCTTTTAAATGAAAAATTTACAACTTATGATAAAAACAAAACATTCGATATAACATTTCCAAAGACTGGATTTTTCAGTAAAAAAAATGAGTATATTTTAACCTTTGAAGTAACAGATAGCAGTCGTGCAAGTTTCTTTTCTGGAAATAGTGTAACAAAAAGCTCTACAATCGTAGTTGATATAAAAAGACCCGATGTATATGTTGTAGCAAATTCGTATAAAATATCAAGAGGCGGGGCTGGAACAGTTATATTTAAGGCTGAAGATGCAAATATGGCTGAACTTTCAATCCAAACAAGTTCTGGAAAAACATTTAAAGCAGCACCTTTTTATAAAGATGGTTATTTTGTTTCAATCATCGCTTGGCCTATAAATGATGAAAATTTTAGTGCTTACATAGTTGCAAAAGATTTAGCAGGAAATGAGGCAAAAGAGAGAATTAGATACTATCTTGACCCAAAAACTTATAAAAAATCAGAAATAGAACTAAGGGACAGCTTCTTAGATGGTGGCATTAAAGACTTGGCAGAAGAATTGGCGTTTGTTGCTACAAAAGATCTCTCTAACTTAGATAAGTTTAAATATTTAAATGAAAACATTAGAGCAGTTAGCGAGCAAAACTTACTAAATGCAACTTCAGCTATAAATAATAACAATGTTTTCAAAGTTCAAGCATTTTATCCTTTAAGAAATGGTGCAGCAGTTGCTAGTTATGGAGATTATAGGATTTATAGTTATCAAAACAATGAAGTAAGTAGATCTTACCATTTAGGACTTGACTTAGCTAGTACAAGAGAAGCAGACATAGTTTTATCAAATTCGGGTAGAGTTGCTTTTGCTGGTGAAAATGGTATATATGGAAATACTGTTATAGTTGATCATGGACTTGGTGTTTACTCACTTTATGCACATTGTTCAAGAATACTTGTAAATGTTGGTGATGAAGTTTTAATCGGTGACGTTATAGCAAAAAGTGGCAGCACAGGCTTTGCGTTTGGTGACCACTTGCACTTTGGTATTGTTGTTCAAGGCGTTGAGGTAAGACCTACTGAGTGGATGGATAACAAATGGCTAAAAGAAAATATTTATGATTTAATCAGTAGTGCAACAAAAGCTATTGAAAAAAGATAGTAATTTTTTTAAAATTATGACTAAATGTTACGATAATCGTGATATTATTTCGCAATAAAATTTAGGAGATAGAAATTGAGACAAACCACCATAGGGCGAAGAGTGGAAGGAGTAGGGATTGGACTTCACAAAGGTGAACCAATCAAAATCGTACTCGAACCACTTGAAGCAAACAGTGGCATAGTGTTTTATAGAAGCGATTTAGCAACTTCAATACCAGCACTTCCTCAGTTTGTGGTAAATACCCAAATGGCAACGGTTGTTGGAAGTGGTAAAGCCTCAGTTTCTACTATAGAACATCTTCTTTCTGCCATATCTGCTTATGGTATTGACAATATAAGAATAATCCTTGATGGCAATGAAGTCCCAGTAATGGATGGAAGTAGTGCCAGTTTTTGTATGATGCTTGATGAAGCAGGTATTAGAGAGTTAGAGACAAGCAAAAAGATAATCGTCATAAAAAAAGAGATAGAAGTAAGAGAGGGTGATAAATTTTCCCGCGTAACTCCTTCTAAAAATCCAAAATATCATTTTATTATCGATTTTGAACATCCATGCATTGGAAGACAAGAGTATAGTTACGAAGTTGGCAAAAAGAGTTATTTAAGTGATATTTCACGTGCTAGGACTTTTGGATTTTTAAAAGATGTTCAAATGTTAAGAAGCGCTGGACTTGGACTTGGTGGCTCACTTGACAACGCTGTTATTATGGATGAAAAAAAGATTTTAAACAAAGATGGATTACGTTTTAATAACGAATTTGTAAGACACAAAATACTTGATGCAATTGGTGATTTAGCACTTCTTGGAATGCCCATGATTGGTGATTATGACTCATTTGCAGGAAGCCACAAACTAAACCATCTTCTTACAAAAGAGATACTAAAAGATCCCCAAAATTATGAGATAAAAACATTTAGTGGTGTAGCTGAATTTGAGAAGGCTTTTGCATAAAACAAAAAGTTGATGTTTTAGTTATTGCTTTATCTTCCCCGCTTCTTGTTGGAATTTATGAAGAGAAAAAACTTATAAAAACTTACAGCACAGACGAACAAACTACAGATATTTTGCCGAAGATATTTTCTAACATACTTGAAACCTTTACATGTAAAAGCATTTTATACACAAATGGTCCTGGAAGTTTTATGTCCATAAAAGCAAGTTATCTGTTCTTAAAAACTCTACAAATATCACTTGATATACCATTTTTGGCTTGTGATGGATTTGCTTTTAATGACAATTCACCTATAAAAGCAATCGGAAATAAATGGTTTGTTAAAGAAAATGATGATATTGTTTTGGGAGCTAAAGATGCTTTACATGTAAAAGAGTTTTCACTTCCAAAATTACTTGATATTTCTTCCTTTAGCCAAAATACAGAACCTTTATACGTTTTACCAGCTGTGTAGGAGAAGATTAAGTGTACATAAAAATTCCAGCAACAAGTGCAAACCTAGGACCGGGATTTGACTCTTTGGGAGTTGCGTTATCGTTATGCAATGAAGTAAAAATAGAACACGGAAGTTACACAAGTATATCTATTAAAGGCGAGGGAAGCGACAAGCCTCGTTTCAAAAAAAATAACACATTTGTAAATATCTTTTATGAAATTTATCAAGAATTAGTTGGTAAAAAAGACAATTTTAGATTTGAATTTGTAAATAATATCCCTTTTTCAAGAGGATTAGGAAGTTCATCTTCTGTAGTTGTTGGAGCGATTGCAAGCGCTTATCATATGGCTGAACTCAAAGTTGATAAAGATGTTGTAGTATCAAAGGCTTTAGCTTTTGAATCTCATCCAGATAACATAACTCCAGCAGCATTTGGTGGATTTATAAGCGCTGTTATACATGAAGGTAGGGTTTATAAAGTAAAAAAAGAGATGCCAAAAGATGTTTGTGCTGTTGTTGTTGTACCAAATACTCCTATGTCAACAGAACATTCAAGAACGCTTTTACCAAAGCAATACAAAATGAGTGAAACTGTCTTTAATGTTTCACACTCTTCGCTTTTAAGTGCAGCTTTTGTAAGTGAAAATTGGGAACTTTTAAAAATCGCTTCAATGGATAAAATGCACGAAGATTTAAGAATGCAAGCTTTGCCAGAACTTTTTGATGTAAGAAAGATTGCTTATGAAAATGGAGCATTTTCTAGTACACTCTCAGGAAGTGGATCTTCGTTTTTAAATATTACATGTAAAGAAAATTCTAGTAAATTAGCCAAAGTGTTAAAAAACTCATTTAAAGAGTTTAAAATACTAGAGTTAGAGTTTGATAATCTTGGCTTTGAAATAACAAAAAGTTAAAAAAAAGAAATTTTGGTATAATGTCAAACGCGAAAATCTATCCCTTACGAATGTGTGTTGTTTGTAAAGAACGATTACTCCAGGATAAACTATATAGATTTCAGATAAAAGAAGGTGTTTTAGTGGCTTTTAGCAAGCAAGGAAGAAGTTTTTATTTGTGCAATTCATGTTTAGAAAATAATCAACAAAAACTAATAAAAATACTCAACAATAAATTTAAATTAAAATTATCATATGGCGATACAACAAATGGTGATACTTTGAAGGAGATAGCAATTAATGGTCGATAAAGTTAAAATTAGCGATATAGCAAAAGAGCTTGGTGTAAAAAGCAAAGACATTGTAGAAAAGGCTGCCGATTTAGGCATAGATACAAAAGCAACATCAAGCGTTAGTCTAAAAGAAGCAGAGAGAATCGCAAACTACATCATTACAGGAGTAAATGATACTCCAGAACCTCCAAAAAAAGAGCCAAAAAAAGTTGAAAAAGTTGTTGAGAGTAAAAAAGAAGACTTAAAAGTAGAAAAAGAGACGCCAAAAGAGATAATCAAAGAAGAGAAAAAAGTTGTACAGCCTCCAAAAAAAGAGCAAATTAAAAAAGTAGAAGAAAAAGAAGTGACAAAAATCCCAGAAGTTAAAGAATCAATCGCAGAAGTAAGTCTAAAACAAAGAAGAGGACTTGTTTTTGTTAAAAAGAAAAAAGTTGAACCAGAGATAAAAATTGAAGAGCCAAAAAAAGAGGAGAAGAAACCAACTCCTTCGCTTGAAGCTATGTTTGCAAATATGACTGGTAGTATGCAAAACCTAAGTGAAACAAAAAAGAAGAAAAAACCAGTTAAAAAACCTTCAACAAACTCAAAAAAAGATGGTGTTGAGAAGATAAATATCCTAGAAGATAGAGATATGGGTATAAGTAGTTATGATCCAGACGATGAGATGGTAGTTCTTCCAGATTTAACAGTAAGTAAAATCAAAGAAGAAGATGACAATAGACAAAATAAAAATAAAAATATAACTCAAGTAAAAAGCGTAAAACAAAATCCATTCTTAGACCAAGGCATTCAACGCAAAAGTGTTAAAAAACGTAAACGTAGAGTTGAAGAAAAGACAAAAGAAGAGGTAACGGCAGTTAGAATTCCTGAAGATATAAGAGTTTATGAATTTGCTGAAAAATTAAATAAACAACCAAGTGAAATCATAAAAGTTCTTTTTACTCTTGGTATGATGGTTACAAAAAATGACTTTTTAGATAAAGATGCTATTGAGATTTTAGCTGAAGAGTTTGGCGTTGAAGTAAACGTTGTAAATGAACAAGAAGAGTTTGACTATGTAAAAGCTTATGAAGAAGAAGATAGTACAAATTTGGTAGAGCGCGCTCCTATCATAACTATCATGGGACACGTTGACCATGGTAAAACTTCACTTCTTGATTATATAAGAAGTTCAAAAGTTGCAACTGGTGAAGCTGGTGGAATAACTCAGCACGTTGGTGCATATATGATTGAAAAAAATGGCAAAAACATAACTTTCATAGATACTCCAGGTCACGAAGCTTTTTCGCAAATGAGAGCTAGAGGAGCTGAAGTAACCGATATAGTTATCATCGTTGTAGCAGCTGATGATGGAGTAAAACAACAAACAAAAGAGGCTATCTCACACGCACAAGCTGCAAATGTTCCAATAATCATAGCAGTAAATAAAATAGACAAACCAACAGCAAATCCTGACCAAGTAAAGAGCCAACTTGCTGAGATGAATATCATGCCAATCGATTGGGGCGGAGATTATGAATTTGTTCATGTTTCAGCAAAAACAGGAGAGGGTATAGAGCAACTTCTTGATACCATTTTAATCCAATCTGAGATTATGGAGCTTAAAGCTGATCCTACTAGAGATGCAAAAGCTACTGTTATAGAGAGTTCTATGGAAAAAGGAAGAGGTTCTGTTGCAACTGTTATAGTTGAAAATGGAACACTTCATGTTGGAGATACCATAGTTGCTGGTATCGCTTACGGAAAAGTAAGAGCACTTTTAAATGCAAGTGGAAAAAATATAACATCTATAAAACCAGGAGAACCTGGAGTTATCGTTGGACTTAGTGAAGTTCCAGATGCTGGAGAAACTGTTGTAAAAGTTGCAAATGAAAAATTAGCTCGTGAGTATGCAAATAAAAAAGCAGAATACTTGCGTCAAAAAGAGTTATCACGTTCAACAAAAGTTACTATTGATGAGCTTGGAGCTATGATAAAAGAGGGTGAGCTTAAATCACTTCCAGTTATCATAAAAGCTGACGTTCAAGGAAGTTTGGAGGCTATCAAGGGTAGCTTAGAAAAACTAAGAAATGAAGAGACAAAGATAAATGTTATACACAGCGGTGTCGGTGGAATCACTGAAAGCGATATAACATTAGCGAGCGCAAGCGAACATGCTGTAATTTTAGGCTTTAATGTGCGCCCAACAGGAGCTATAAAAGAGAAAGCAAAAAATGCTCATGTAGAGATTAAAACTTACAATATTATATATAACTTGATAGATGATGTAAAAGGCTTATTAACTGGTATGATGGCGCCAATCATACGTGAAGAAAATATGGGACAAGCTGAAGTTAGAGAAGTGTTTATGGTTCCAAAAATCGGAGCAATCGCTGGATGTTTAGTGACTGATGGAACTATGAATAGAGGTGCTAAGATAAGAGTAATCAGAGAAGGTATCATCATATTTGAAGGCGAAGTTTCATCTCTTAAACGTTTTAAAGATGATGTTAGAGAAGTTGCAAAAGGTTATGAGTGTGGAATCGGTGTTGAGGGTTATAACGATATCAAAGCCGGCGATTACCTAGAGAGCTTTAAACTAGTTGAGGAACAAGCTAGCTTATGACACCAAGTGAGATAAAGAAAAAAAGAACAGAGAGTATTTTAAAAGAGCTTATACCTCAGGCATTTTCAACTCTAGAAGATGAACTGCTTCGTGGGCTTTGTGTAACCGAAGTACAGTGTCACAAAGGCAGATATGATGCTGATGTATTTTTAGATAAGATGATGCTAACAAAAGAAGAGATGAGTTTAGTGCTTTCAAGATTAAATAAAGTTAGAAATTATATACAAAGCTATTGTTCAGAGAGTGAAGGATGGTTTAAATCACCAAAATTTACATTTCGTTTCGATGACTTACTTGAAGAGCAAAACCATATAGATGAACTTTTTAAAATCGTAGAAAAAGAGTTAAAGAAGAAAAATGACTGAAAATATTGAAAAAATTATAAATAGCTGTGGAGCTGAGCTTTATGATAGTGAAACAGTTACGGAAAATGAAAAAAAAATATTTAGAATATATATTACATATAAAGATGGTGTAACACTTGATAAATGCGAAGAAATTAGCAGAATTCTCTCTCCGATTTTTGATTTAACACCACCAGTTAGTGGCGAGTATTTTTTTGAAGTTAGCTCTCCTGGCATTGAGAGAAACTTAAAAACACCAAAGCATTTTATAGCTTCAATCGGTGAACTTGCAAAGATAACTCTAATAAATAAAGACAAACTTCAAGGAAAAATCATAAATGCAGATGAGAATGCGCTTGAGATTGAAGATAACGGCACTCACAAAGTCCCTTACAGCGATATACTAAAAGCAAGAACATACTTTGAATGGTAATAAACGACGAGTTTTATCTTAAATTAGCTATCAATGAAGCTTGGAAATATCAAGGTTTAACTTATCCAAATCCAGCAGTTGGATGTGCTATAGTCTCAAAAAATGGTGAACTTTTAAGTGTAGAAGCTCACCAAAAAGCTGGCTTTGCTCATGCCGAATTAAACGCTGTAAAGTCTGCACTTGCAAAATTAAACAGTACTCTTAACTTTCCAAATGATGCAAATGAACTGTATGCATTTATCTTAAAAAATCATAACAATTTACTAGAAAATTCAACCTTTTATGTAACATTAGAGCCTTGTTCTCATCAAGGCAAAACGCCATCTTGTGCAAGACTTTTAGCCTCTTTACATGTAGGAAAAGTTGTTATTGGATGTTTGGATGAAAATAGCTGCGCAAGCGGTGGAGTAGAGATTTTAAAAAGTGCAAACATTGAAGTAAAAACAGGTGTTTTAAAAGATGAATGTAAAAATCTTTTAGAGCCATTTTTGCTTTGGCAAAAAGGGCAATTTTCATTTTTAAAAATAGCACAAAGACTTGATGGAAGTTATGACAATGGGGAAATAACCTCACAAAATACAAGAACTTTTATGCACGATTTAAGAGATAAATGTGACTTAATAGCCATTGGTGGTGAAACTGTAAGAGCCGATAAACCAACACTTGATGCAAGGCTTGTAAATGGAAAAGCACCAGACATACTAATCTTTACATGTAAAGATAATTTTGATATAAAAATACCGCTTTTTAGTGTAAAAAACAGAAAAGTTTTAACATCAAATAATCTAAATTTTCCAAATGAGTATAAAAACATAATGGTTGAAGGTGGAGCAAACCTTTTAAACTCAATAAAAGATAAGGTTGATTGGTTTTTGATATTTCATAATTCTAGCTTTTCAAGTAAAGGAAGCAAATTTTTACAAACAGAGTTAAATTTAGAACTTTTATATCTTGGGCGTATCGAAAATGAGTATTTTGGTTGGTACAAAAAAGTGACTTAAGAAAATAAAAGTTAACTTTTAAATGTATACGCTAATATAGTTGTTTAAGCTTAGTTTTGGTATCCTTGATGTTGCACTTGATAATGTAAATCTCAAAAGGACAGTGTGTATGAGAAGTTTTTCTAAAAGATGTTTATTTGTTTTTTTCGCTTTAATCATACCAGCTTTTTTGTTCTCGCAAGAAGCAATCAATGGAGAAGATATTTATAAAAAAAGATGTTTGGGCTGTCATGGGCCAAATGGTCAAACGCCTGCATTTGGTATAAGCAGATTGTTAGTTGATTTAGATTCAAAAGAGATGGCTGATAAGTTAAAATCATACACTGCAACCTCTGTTGTTAGTGGTGGTGGGGTTACTGCGGTTATGGGTAAGCAAACTGCAAGACTAACAAAACCTGAATATGATGCTGTTTTAAAATACATATCTGAAAATTTTGCCAAAAAATAGTATAACAAAATAGTCTAAGCACGAACTCTTACTCTTTTTAAGAGACTTCTTGATAAAATCCTCTTTTATTTTAAAGATAGGATTTTTTCTTGCAAACAGACAAACAACAAAAAATAGTACAAATGTTCGATGAAATCGCACCAACTTACGATAAGGCAAATAGAATTTTAAGCATGGGTATAGACATCTCATGGAGAAAAAAAGCTTGCAGTACAACTTATGAAAAATACGCTAAAAAAGAGATAAACCTCATAGTAGATGTTGCTTGTGGAACTGGCGACATGATGGGCTTTTGGAAAAAAATAGCACAAGAGAAAAACATAAAAGTAAACAGACTTGTAGGTGTTGATCCATCTTCTGGCATGGTTGATGTAGCAAAGAAAAAATTCCCAGATTTTAACTTCATCATCTCATCCGCGACAAATATCCCTTTGGCTTATGAGAGTGCTGACATTTTAAGTATTAGCTATGGAATTAGAAACGTAGTTGAAAGACAAAAAGCATTTAATGAATTTGCAAGAGTGGTCAAAAAAGGTGGTTACGTTGTCATTTTAGAATTTACAAAAGATGATAAAAAAGGCATTTTGCACTCTATCAAAAGATTTTATCTAAACAAAGTTTTACCAAGCATTGGTGGACTTATATCAAAAAATTATGCAGCTTACAAATATTTGCCAGACTCAATCGAAGGTTTTTTAACCTCTGGGATGCTCCAAGACGAATTAAAAGAAGCAGGATTTGAGACCGAGTTTGCTAAAAGTTTTTCTATGGATATCTCTACTCTTGTTATAGCAAGAAAATGCTAAGTAACCCAAGCGTTTCAGACTTAAACAGACAAATTGCAGCACTTTTAGAGAGCACCTTTTTACATGTAAAGGTTGAAGGCGAAGTTTCACGCCCAACATATCACAGTTCTGGACATTTGTACTTTACACTAAAAGATGAAACTTCTGCTATTTCTTGTGTTATGTTCAAAGGAAATGCAGCTAAGTTAAAATTTCAAATAGAAGATGGCATGAAGCTCGTCATTGATGGAAGTATCAGTGTTTATGTACCAAGAGGAAGTTATCAGATAAACTGCATCCACGCAGAACCAAGCGGAGCAGGAGCTTTAGCAGTTGCTTATGAGCAGTTAAAAGAGAAGCTCAAAAACAAGGGCTATTTTGAAAATAAAAAGCCACTCCCAAAATTTCCAACCCATATAACCATTGTAACCTCCAAAACGGGTGCTGCTCTGCAAGATATGCTAAATGTTGCAAATAAAAGATTTCCACTTACAAAATTAACCCTAGTTCCTGCAACCGTTCAAGGAGATAGCGCAAAGTTTGAAATAAGCGAAGCTATAAAAAAAGCAGATGCACTAAACAGCGATATCATGATAATAGGACGAGGTGGCGGAAGTATCGAAGATTTGTGGGCGTTTAATGAAGAGATGGTTGCAGATGCCGTGTTTAATGCAAAAACACCTATCATTTCAGCAGTTGGGCATGAGATAGATTTTGTGATAAGTGATTTTGTTGCAGATTTGCGTGCTCCAACTCCCTCCGCTGCTATGGAGCTTGCACTTCCTGATCAAAATGAGTTAAAGCAAACTATCGATTTTAGGATGATGCAACTAATAAATACAATGCAAAAAATCATTTCAAAAAAAGAGGAGTATTTAGCTCACTTAAAAGAGATATATAACAAAAATTCTTATGATGCGAAGATTGAATTAGGAGGCGTGAAGCTTGCAAATTTACAAACTATGTTTAACGCAAAACTTCAATCACTTTTAGAGTTAAAAACCGGACTTATAAAAGATAACTTATCTTCTTTACATGTAAAATTTTCATATATTTTAAATCAAAAAGAGAGTTTGTATAAAAGTTTGAGCGGCATTTACTACTTAAAAGAGTCATCAAAAGAGAGTAAAGATGGATTTGCTCAAATTGTTAAAGATGGCAAAAAAGTTGCACTGGAGAGTTTACATGTAAACGATGAGTTTGAACTCCAAAACCCACAGATAAAACTACGTGTTAAGGCTTTGGAGAAAGAAACTATCAAATAATCTTTGTGCGAATTTCTTTACATGTAAACTTTTAAAAGAACTTAACTCCATAAAGTAAGGTGCCAATTTGCGAAGTTACTTCAAGTCCAAGTTTTTTTACAAAAACATCAGCCAAATCAGGTTCAGCCCAGATAGGTTCTGTTATATTTGATGATGTTATCAAAATTTTTGTTGCATCGCTTAAAACTCCAACGCTATCAACAAGTCCAATGTCTTTTGCTTTTTCACCTATGAAAACTCTTGCATTTGCAAACGCATCTTTATCTTCCACGTCTAGCCCACGGGCAATTGCCACATCGTTTACAAATAAATCATATATATCATTTACAACAATTTCTAAACTTTCACGCTCTTTTGGTGTCCACTCTCTCATAAACGTGCCAGCTTGCTTGTACTCTCCAGCACTTACAACTTGCTCTGATATGCCTATCTTTTTTGCTAACTCTTCAACATTTGGAACTTGAGCTATTACGCCAATGGAGCCTATCATCGAAGCAGGGTTTGCAACTATGTAGTTTGAAAAAGCTGAAGCGTAATAACTTCCACTTGCCATACTTCCAGCAGCATATGCAACAACTTGTTTCTCTTTTGCCAAGCTTCTTATGGCGTATGAGATTTCAACTGATGGTGAAACGCTTCCGCCTGGCGAGTCAACATAAAGCAAAATACCTTTTATAGATTCACTTTTTGATGCTTTTTGTATCTGTTTTAACACTGAACTTGAATCGGTTATAACTCCTTTTAAATCAATCCTCATCAAGTTTGGCTCTTTCTGTGGCGTAAAGCTTGGTGCAAAAATCACTACCAAAATTAGTAAAAGCAGTAATGCTTTAAAATGTTTTCCTATAAAGGTTAAAAATCCTACAAATCCATTCCAAATACTTCTCATATTATCTCTTTTCCGTTTATATATATTTTATCCATTTTTGTTGCTTGCAAAATCACTTGAAGAGGAAGTTGCGATAACTCTTTTGGTGACTCTTTTAAACAAAATGCGATGATATCAGAGCTAAACTCTTTTTGCAAACTTCCACTTTTTAAGTTTAACGCAGTTGCCCCGCCATTTGTTGAAGCAGCTATAAGTTCTTTAGCTAACTCATTTAAATCACTGTTTACATGTAAATAAAGCGCATTTCTCATCTCATCCCAAAGACTAATGCTTATATTTGAACTAAGCCCATCTGTTCCAAGTGAAAGCGGTATATTACTACTTTTTATCTTTTTTAAACTCAAAGCTCCACATCCAAGAAGCCTATTTGAAGTTGGGCAATGCGTTACTGAGGTATTTAGATGTTTTATAAAACTAAGCTCATCTTCATTCGCGTGAACACAATGCGTTAGAAGTGATTTTACATCTTTGAACATTTCTAAAAATTCTAAACCATTTCTGTACATTGGTTTTATGTTTGGATTAAAAGCATTAAAAAACGTTTTAAATCCACCAATTCCACTATCAAGCCAGTGACGTTCTGCTAAAGATTCCATAAAGTGAGCAGAGACAAGTAAACTCTCCTCTTTTGCTAAATCTATCACTTTTTTTGCTAGCACAGGATGTGTTGAGTATGGAGAATGAACAGAAAGTGCTGGTAAAAATCTCTCATCACTGTTTTGCAAAGCTTCATGCACTCTTGCTAAAAAATCACTATGAAGTGCATCAAGTGCGTCAGGAACTGAACCAATCGCTTCAACAAAATAGACGATTTTTTGTTTTGCACTTTTACAAACAAAAATTTCAACTCCAAAACTACTTATATTTCCAAGAGTAGTTACGCCACTTTTTAAATTATCATCCAAAAGCTTTGCAACCAACTCCGCATCAAATCCGCTACTTAGTTCATCCCTGTGTTTTATAACTGAGCCAAGCCAAGGTATAAAACTGCCATAAGTTAGAGTTGCTATATTGTTTGAAAATTCTAAGTGAGTATGAGGATTTATGAGTCCTGGCATAACAACAGAGTTTTTAGGAAGCATGGTAACTTTTGCATCTTTGTACTTTTGCAAAATTTCCGAACTTTTTCCAATCTCAACAATTTTTTCATTAAAAACAATAGCACCATCATCTAAAACATCAAAATTTTCGTTACATGTAAGTATAAAATCAGCGCATAAAACAGTCATTATTTATCATTTCCAATCATTTAAAAAGTAAAAGGTATTGTATCGTAAATTTAAATTATGCTCATCTGTGATACAATCAAAACTTTAAAATTTACCAAGAGGAAATAAATCATGAAAATTGTCGTAATTCAAGGACCAAACTTAAACACATTAGGACACCGCGAGCCGCAAATATACGGAGCTATGAAGCTTGAAGATATTCATACGCAAATGCAAAATGTTGCAAAACAAAACAACGTTGATATAGAGTTTTTTCAAACAAATTTTGAGGGCGAAATAATCGATAAAATCCAAGAGTGTTTAGGCGAAGCTGATGGTATCATCATCAATCCAGGTGCTTATTCACATACTTCAATCGCTATAAGAGATGCGATAAGCTCAGTAAACATTCCAGTTATTGAAGTTCATATAAGCAACATTTATCGTCGTGAAGAATTTCGTCAAAAAAGCGTAACAGCAGCAGTTTGCGCTGGGCTAATTTCAGGCTTTGGACCTTTTGGTTACCACTTGGCTCTTGTTGCTATGATGCAGATGATAACAGAGATGCAAATGATGAGCAAAGCAAGAGAAGCAGCGGCAACAACACAAAAATAAGCAATCACAAAACTTGAAAACATACATACTGCAAAATGAAAATGCACTCTTTTATGAGTGCAACTTTTCATGCGACAACGCTATCTTTTTAAGAATAGATGAAAACACAGCATATTTCATAACTGACGCAAGATACACAACCGAAGCAAAAGAAGAAGTTGTAGGAGCTTTAGTTTTAGATGGCGATAGAAGTCTTGTTTTAAAAGTAGCAGAACTCATCAAAAAACATAAAGTAAAAAATATAGTTTTTGACCCAAGAGATTGGAGTGTGGAAAAGTTTTCGGCTTTAAAAAATAGTGTAAGTGTAAACTTCATTGAGAGTATAAATTTTTCGCAAGAAAAAAGAGAGATAAAGACAAAAGATGAGATACAAATCATCAAAAAAGCTGTCAAAGAAGGCGCTAAAGCATTCGATAGATTTTGTGAATTTATAAAAGAAGAGGGGATTGGTTTAAGTGAGGAAGAGCTATTTTTCAATGCAGAACTTATCTTAAAAAATAGAGGAAAGTTTGGACTTAGTTTCTCCCCAATCGTTGCTATCAATGAAAATGCAGCAAAACCTCACGCGCTTCCAAGTAAGAAAAAACTAAAGATAGGTGATCTACTTCTTTTAGACGCTGGCATTACGTATAAAAAATACTGCTCAGATAGAACAAGAACGGCCGAGATTAGTAAAAACTTTAACTTTTCAAAAAAGCAAAATTTTACAAACAAAAAAATGCAAGAAGTTTATGATACAGTTCTTTTTGCTCAAGAAGCCGCTATAAAAGCCGTGAAAATCGGTGAAAAATTAAGTAGCGTAGACTTTGCAGCAAGAGAAGTGATAGCAAAAGCTGGATACAAAGACTTTTTCATACACTCAACAGGGCATGGGGTAGGACTTGATATTCATGAACTCCCAATAGTTTCAAGTAAAAGTGAAGCTATCATCAAAGAAGATATGATTTTTACAATAGAGCCTGGAATTTACTTGCCAAATAAATTTGGCGTAAGAATCGAAGATATGATAGTTGTAACAAAAGATGGAGCGCAGATTCTATAGTGAAAAAAGAGATCACAAAAAATCTCTCTTGGCATTATGGAAGATTTTTTCCATTTAAAAAAGAGATAGACGAAAACTACAAAAATATCGCTGTTATTGGTATTGGCTCAAACATCGGTGATGCAAAAAAAAGATTTACAAAACTTTATAGACTTTTACAAGATGATAAAAGAGTAAGGGTTGTGCAAACTTCGCCAATTTTAAAAAATCCACCCTTTGGTTATTTAGAGCAAGATGATTTTTTTAACGCTGTAATGGTGCTTCAAACATCTTTATCTGCTATAAGGCTTTTACGATTTCTTTTACATGTAGAAAACAAATTTAAAAGAGAGAGAAGCTTTAAAAATGCTCCAAGAACTTTAGACTTGGATATTATTTTTTTTAATACAGCTAGAATTATGCAAAAAAACCTTATCATTCCACATCCTAAATTCCAAGAAAGATTATCGGTTTTGTTGCCTTTAGCTAAAATAAGTTGAATTAAGGATAAATTTGAAAGAGATAGATTACGATAAAAACGCACTTAAAGACGATAATGAGTTTTTAGAAGAGTATGTTGAAGACTTTAAAAATGCTTCAAAAGTTTTAGAAGATATAGGAGCTTGTGTAGCTATTTATGGCAGTGCAAGATTTAACAAAAGCAATTATTACTATAAAGAAGCTTATAAGTTATCAGCACTTCTCTCACAAAACGGTTTTAATATCTTAAGTGGTGGAAGTGGTGGAATCATGGAAGCTGCAAATCGCGGCTGCTTTGATACAAGCACAACAGAGTCGGTTGGAATAAACCTAAAATTGCCATTTGAGCAAAAAACAAACAAATATGTTACAAAGACTGCAACTTTAAGAAGTTTTGGAGTTAGAAAACATTTTTTGATGAAAGATATAACAAGTTGTATAGTTTTTCCAGGCGGTTTTGGCACACTTGATGAACTTTTTGAAGTGATGGCACTTGTGCAAACAAAGAAGTCTTTGCCTATATCTATTCACTTGGTTGGTTACAACTTTTGGCAACCACTGGTGGAGTATATGAAAACGACACTTGCACAGTATGAAGTTATATCGCCAAGTGATGTAAATATATTAAAATTAGGGGATAATTTAGAGGAGATAGCAAGAGATGTTCGTTTACATGTAAACAGATATCTTGAAGTTATGAAAAGTATTGGTTTGGAAGATTCAAAAAGATACAAACTAATAAAAGAGCAATTTAAAATGGAGTAAAAGAAAAACAATGGCAAATATTCTTGTAGCGATGAGTGGTGGTGTTGATTCAACAACAACGGCGTATAGATTAAAGGAAGCAGGGCACAATGTAGTTGGCTGCTACATGAAGCTACATAACGCAGAAAAAAAACACGAAAACAATATAAGAATGGTAAAAAAAGCAGCCGATTTTTTAGGAATAGAGTATCACGTACTTGATTTAAGTAAAGAGTTTGACGAGATAGTTTACAAACCTTTTATCAAAGCTTACGAGGATGGCATAACTCCAAATCCGTGTATTCATTGCAATAGAAATATAAAGTTTGGTGCATTGGTTGATTTTGCAAAAAGTATTGGTATGGAAAAACTTGCAACTGGACACTATGTACAGATAAAAGATGGACTACTTTTTGAAGCAAGCGACAAAACCAAAGACCAAAGCTATTTTCTTTCACAAGTTCATCCCGAAGTTTTAGACTTTATGCTCTTCCCTCTTGGAGATAAATACAAAAAAGATATAAAAGAGTTCGCACTAAATATAGAAGAGTTAGAAGAGTTTTCAACACAAAGAGAGAGTAGTGAAATCTGTTTCGTTGAAAAAAGTTACGTAGATATTTTAAAAGATTATGTAGATGTAAATAAAGAGGGTAATGTCTTAAACAAACAAGGCGAGATAGTTGGAAAACATCAAGGATATATGCACTACACTATAGGTAAAAGAAGAGGTTTTGAAGTAAAAGGTGCGCATGATCCTCACTACGTTGTCTCTATAAATCCAGTTAAAAATGAGATAGTTGTAGGCGACAAAGAAGACTTAGAGTCAAAAGAGTTTCGCGTAACTTCTTTAAATATGTTTATAAAAGACAAAACAGAATTTAATGCAAGCGTAAAAATTCGCTATAGAAGTCCAAAATACCCTTGTCATGTTGTAGTTGATGCAGATAAAAAAGGTGCAACGGTATATCTTGAGACAAGCGCAAGTGCAATCGCAGCAGGGCAAATAGCAGCTTTTTATGATGGCGAATATGTCATCGCAAGCGGGATAATTTTATAACAATAAAGCTATTTTTTTAAAATCGTTTATCTCTTTGAAAAGTTTACATGTAGAGTTACATGTAAACTATTAATTTACAAAAAACCTTTCAAAAATCAAATTTAAGATTACTCTTTGAAGTCAAAATTGGCTACAATTCCAACTTTGTTATAAATTAAAAAGGTTTTTCATGGGTTGGCTTGAAGTTTTTGTTTTGTCGGTTGTGCAAGGAATAACAGAGTTTTTGCCAGTTTCAAGCTCGGCTCATCTTGTTTTTATTCCAAAGCTTTTTGGTTGGAGTGATCAAGGTATAGCCTTTGACGTTGCAACGCATTTAGGTACACTTTTTGCAGTTTTGATATATTTTAAAAAAGAGATAGTAACTATAGTCATAGATTGGTTTAAATCTCTAAAATACCGAAAAAATGTAGGTGAAAGCCATCTTGCTTGGGCCATCATAGTTGCAACGATACCAGCAGGACTTGCAGGATTGTTATTTGGCAATTTGATTGAAACTTATCTTCGCTCTCCTTTTGTTATAGCTTTTACAACTATTGTTTTTGGCGTAGCTTTATATTTTGCTGATAGACAAAATGGCGAAAAAAATGAAACAAATATAACTTTATATATAGCTCTGCTTATAGGATTAGCACAAGCGCTTGCTGTTATTCCTGGAGTTTCACGCTCTGGCATTACTCTAACAATAGCACTATTTTTAGGATTTAGCCGTGTTAGTGGAGCTAGATTTTCTTTTTTGCTCTCCATCCCAATCATACTTTTAGCAAGCGGTTATGAAGGGTTGAAACTTATTCAAAGCACAGATGTGGTTGAGTGGAGCAAAATCCTTGGAGCAGTTTTTTTATCTTTTGTGAGCGGCTATCTTTGTATATATGGATTTTTAGCAATCATACAAAAATTTTCAATGCTTCCTTTTGTTATTTATAGACTATTTTTAGGCGTTGTTTTACTATGGTTTTTTTGGTAAAACTTCTTTACATGTAAGAAATATTAGTCTCCATAAAGGTGATATAAGTTAGAATAAATTTATTTTTTTAGAGGTTATAAAAATGTTGCTTTTTACACCAGGTCCAACTCCAGTTCCTGAAAATATCAGAGTGGCGATGAGCACTCCAACGATTCACCACAGAACTCCAGAATTTGAAGCTATCTTTAAAGAGACAAGAGATGGTTTAAAAAAAATCATGAAAATGCCAGAAGTTTTGATGCTTGCTTCAAGCGGTACAGGCGCTATGGAAGCTTGTATTTTACACTTCAATAACTCTTGTGCTTTAACTATAAATGCAGGAAAATTTGGTGAGAGATTTGGCAAAATTTGCAAAACTTACAATCTGCCATATATTGAATTAAAATATAGTTGGGACACTCCAGCTTCAGTTGCTGAGATAGTAAAAACTATAAAAGAAAATCCAAAAATTGACTCACTTTTTATACAAATTTGTGAAAGTGCAGGCGGACTTAGACACCCAGTTGAAGAAATCGCAAAAGCAGTTAAAAAGATAAATCCAAATATAGCTATAGTAGCAGATGGTATAACAGCAGTTGGTGTTGAAGATATCGATGTTACAAATATCGATGCACTTATAACAGGAAGCCAAAAAGCTTTTATGTTGCCACCAGGACTTGCAATGCTTGGACTTAGCGACTTTGCTATCAAAAAAGTTGAAGAAAACCCAAAAGGCTTTTACTTTAACCTTGCAACTGAACTTAAAAATCAAAGAAAAAATACAACAGCTTATACAGCAGCAACCACTCTTATCATCGGACTTAGAGCTATGCTTGAAACTATAGAAAAAGACGGTCTTGAAAAACTTTATAGCGATACAAAAAAAAGAGCGAATGCAGCACTTTTTGCATTAAAAGCTCTTGGATTAAAAATATACCCAACAGTTCCTGCACTTGCTATGAATGCTGTGTATCACGAAAAAGCAAAAGAGATAAGATCGATTTTGAAGAAAAAATACAATGTAAATATGGCTGGTGGACAAGATGACTTAAAAGATACATTGTTTCGTATAAATAATATGGGTATAATTGAACCTTACGAAATTGCTTGGGTTTTAAATGCTATCGAGTTAGCGCTTGATGAACTTGGACTAAGAAGTTATGACTCAACTGCAAACAGAGTATTTAACGAAAAATTTTTCAAAGGAAATTAGTTTTGGATAATGCGCACGAGATACCAAAGGGTAGCAAGTTATACTTTGCAAAAACTGCGAAATTAAAACGAGAGATAGAAAGAGTAGCAAGCGAAATCTTTTACAATGAAGGTTTTGAAGAGATTGTTACACCGTTCTTTTCACTACACCAAAAAGACAACATTGACGAAAAAGAGCTGATAAGATTTTCAAACGTTGATAATCAACAACTCTCACTAAGAGCAGATAGCACTATTGACGCGGTTAGACTTATCAACAGAAGGATAGAAAAAACCATAAAAAAGAAGCGGTGGTTTTATATCCAGCCAGTTTTTAGATATCCAAGCGAAGAGCTATATCAAATAGGTGGCGAGTTTATAGGCGAACCAAATATCAAACTTTGTATCGATTCAATAAGTAAAATCTTCAGTAACTTCAACACTTCACCGCTTCTTTTTATAAGCAATGTAAAAATCCCAGAAATAGTTGCAAAACTTTTAAATTTACCAGAAGATGTTTTTATAAATGGCGATTTTGATAAGCTTTTTGCATTAAATGAAGAGTGGTTAAATAAGTTAATTGCACTTCAAGATGTTGAAAAGATTGATGAAGTTATAGAGATTGCACCAAAAAAATTGGAACGAGAACTTTTAAGGCTTAAAAAACTAGCAAGTAGCATCAAGTACGAAAATAAAGTGATTGAGCCACTTTTTTACTCTAAAATGAGATATTATGATTCACTATATTTTAGTTTTATAGAGAACAATGAAACATTAGCAAGTGGTGGAATTTATACATTTGAAGAACAAGAATCAGCGGGCTTCGGTATATATACTGATGCATTAATAGAAACTATAATGAAAACGAAATTAGGAGAAGATGATGAGTAAAACAGACTTGATAGTAGGAGCCCAATGGGGTGATGAGGGAAAGGGTAAGATAGTAGATTTACTAGCACAAAGCTATGATATAGTTTGTCGTTACCAAGGCGGTCACAATGCAGGACATACTATCGTTGTTGACGGTAAAAAACTTGCACTTCACCTAGTTCCATCCGGTATTTTAAATCCAAAAGCTAAAAATATTATAGGAAATGGCGTAGTTGTTTCACCTGAAGCATTAATCAAAGAGATGAAACAATTTGACAAATTAGAAGGAAGATTATTTATAAGTGACAAAGCTCACATGATTTTGGATTTTCACTCAGAAATTGACTTAGCAAGAGAGAGACTTCGTGGCAAGAACGCTATTGGTACAACTGGGCGTGGCATCGGGCCAACTTACGCTAGCAAGATTGAGAGAACTGGTCACCGCTTAGGTGAACTTAAAGATGTACCAAAATTGGTTGAAAGATTGATGGAATACTTTAGAATAAATGAAGTTATTTTCTCTGCAATTGATGTAAAAATTCCAACTCGCGATGAGCTTAGTGTGCAACTAAAAGGTTATGCAAAAGCACTTTTACCATTTATAACCGATACAACAGCACTTCTTTGGAAATATATAGATGAAGATAAAAAGATTTTACTTGAGGGTGCTCAAGGTACACTTCTTGATATTGACCATGGAACCTATCCTTATGTTACCAGTTCTTCAACTATAGCAGCTGGAGCTTGTACTGGACTTGGGCTAAATACAAAAGATATAGGTTTTGTAACTGGCATCGTAAAAGCTTACTGCACAAGAGTTGGAAATGGACCTTTCCCTACAGAAGATTTTGGTGATGATGGTGAAAGATTAAGAGAAAAAGGTGCAGAGTTTGGTACAACAACAGGACGTCCAAGAAGATGTGGTTGGTTTGACGCTGTTGCTTTAAAATTTGCAAGTAGAATAAATGGTTGTGACCAATTAGCCATCATGAAACTTGATGTTTTAGATGGTTTTGATAAAGTTAAAATCTGTGTAGCTTATGAAATCGATGGAAAGAAGATAGACTATTTACCAGAAAATCTCAACGATGCAAAACCAGTTTATGAAGAGCTTGAGGGTTGGGACAAAGTTGAAGGCATAAGAGAGTACGATAAGTTACCAAAAGCTGCAAAAAATTATTTAAAAAGAATGGAAGAGTTAACAAAAACTAAGATAGGACTTATCTCAACAGGACCTGATAGAAAAGATACTATAATCCTTTAAAAAACAGTTGAGTGTGAAGATATTTCTCACACTCAAACCTTTACATGTAAACATAAATAGATTTTCTTAACATAAAGAGAAATTTACCTTTCATTCGCTACAATCTCACGAAATTAAAAATACAAGGTAATTTGATGAAAATCCGTTTGCCACACGCTCCATACATCGCAAGTAAGATATCAATTGATTTGTTAAATTGTGGTTTTGTAACCTTAACAAAGGGACTCGACCCTGTTAATGAAGTTGCAAAAAAACTAATCACTGAAGATATTAATAAAGAGATTGCATTAGAACAAAGAGCTTCAGAGTTACTTGAAGAGAACAATAGTGAAATGGAATTTATGCAAATCGACAGAAAAAATATGTTTTGGTTGGTTAAGAAAAAATTAGCTAAAGAGTATAAGGTTATCTTGTCGTTTGAAGATAGATACAGTGACCTCTCTCATAGAATCCAATCAGCACTTCTTGAAGAGAGTTTAATCACTTATAATGTGTCAGAAAACCGCGTTAAAAATACCATATATAACGCCATAGAAGAGTATCTAAAAACTTACGAAAAAGCTCAAGATGCTGCACTAGAAAAAATCGATAATTACAAGAGAAAATTAATCCCTGGAACTGATGAGTATGATTTGGTGTTTGAGAGACTTTATGAAGAAGAGTTAAGAAAAAGAGGAATGTTACAATGAAAAATCTATTAAAACCAGTTTGGATTTATATAGAAAATGGTGTTTTTATAGAGGCAAAATCTTTTGGAGTTGAAGGTACTAGAGTTGGCGAAATAGTTTTTAACACGTCAATGACTGGTTATCAAGAGATTGTAACAGATCCTAGTTATGCCGGACAATTTATAGTTTTTACAATGCCTGAAATTGGTATAGTTGGCTCAAATGATGATGATATGGAAAGCAAAAGCGTTCATGCATCAGGTGTTATCATAAGAAACATAAACAAAACTCCTTCAAACTTTAGAAGTAAAAGTTCTTTTGTGGATTTTTTGAAAAAATATAATGGCTTTGGTATTTGTGACATTGATACAAGATTTCTAACAAAGATGATTAGAAATGAAGGTCCAAAGATGATGATAGCTTCAACGAAGGTAAGCGATTTATCAGCTCTTAAAAATTTACTCAAAGTAGCTCCTAGAATTGAGGATTTAAACTATATATCTGAGATTGGCACAAAAGAGAGTTATGTGCACACAAGTGGTGCTTGGAATGATGAAAAATTAGAGTATAAAAAAGCAAATCACTCATTAAATAAAAAAATTGTTGCCATTGATTATGGTGTTAAGAGAAATATCTTAAATGAGCTCAGTGAAGCTGGACTTAGCGTAGAAGTTGTTCCGCACGACACAAAAGCAAAAGCAATAATCAAAAGATTTAAAGAGGGAAAAATCCAAGGTGTATTTTTATCAAATGGACCAGGGGATCCTCAAATCTTAAAAGACGAAATTGCAGAAATTAAACTTTTAATAGAAGCAAAAGTTCCGATTTTTGCAATATGCTTAGGACATCAACTCCTCTCTTTGGCTCATGGATATGAAACTGTTAAGATGAAATTTGGTCAACATGGTGGAAATCATCCAGTTAGAAATGAAGCAAACAAAGTTGTTGAAATAACAGCTCAAAATCACAATTACAGCGTAACAGATGAAGTTTGTAAAATTGCAAAAGTTACACATATGAACCTGTTTGACAATACGATAGAAGGTTTGGACTATAACGATTCACCAATATTTTCAGTGCAACATCACCCTGAGGCAAGCCCTGGCCCACACGACAGCAAATATATATTTTTAGAATTTGCCAATAGAATATAAATTTACATGTAGATGGACCTAATAAACCTCTCCACCATTTTTAGTGTTGCCTTGCTTGGTAGCTTTGGGCACTGTATTGGGATGTGTGGAGGGTTTGTTGTTGCTTATTCAAGCTCAAAAATACCAAAAAACTCTTCTATTTTAACTCAAACTTTTTATCATTTTATATATAATTTTGGTAGGATTACCTCTTATGTCGCGATAGGAGCAATTTGCGGATTTTTAGGAAGTGTTATAGCTTTTTCTTTACATGTAAAAGGTTTTGTGTTTTTTGCTATTGGTATTTTGATGGTTTTAATAGGTTTATCTCTATTTGGAAAACTTGGATTTTTAAAAACCATTGAGAGTAGCATATCAAATAAACTTTTTTCAAAAAAGATATTTAATTTTTTAGTAAATTCAAAAAGCTTTTTTACTCTTTATCTGTTAGGTATATTTAATGGGTTTATACCATGTGGGCTGGTCTATTTCTTTGCAGCCTCAGCAGTTGCTAGTGGCTCAGCGCTTTTTGGTGCATTGATAATGCTCATATTTGGACTTTTCACACTTCCAGCTATGGTTGGATTTGGGATGATTTCAAGCCTTTTAACTCAAAATAGTTTTAGAGATATAATGATGAAAATAGCTGCAATTTTGGTTATTTTATATGGTATACATACAGCATTTAGTGGTTATATGCAAGTTGTTGGAGGCGCTAAATGAAAGAGTTAGACCAATATAGAAATGCCATAGAAAATAGTAACATTGTTTCAAAAACAGATATAAAAGGGATTATCACTTTTGTAAATGAAGAGTTCTGTAAGATAAGTGGCTACACAAAAGAAGAACTTATAGGGCAAGACCACAATATAGTAAGACACCCAGATGTTCCAAAGTCAACTTTTGAACTTCTTTGGAATACTATCTTAAGAAAAGAAAACTTTAAAACCACTGCAAAAAATAGAGCAAAAAACGGTAGTACCTTTTATGTAAATACTACGATATCACCTATTTTAGATGAAGATGGAGAGATAAAAGAGTTTATAGCTATTAGATACGATGTGACAGAAAATATTCTTTTAACTGAAAAATTGCAAAAAAAAGAGGAAGAGTTAGAACAGTTAAATAGATCTCTTGAGAAAATAGTAAACGAGAAAACAAAACAGTTAAGAGGGTTAAACCGCACACTTGAAGTAAGAATTCAAGAAGAAGTAGAAAACAATAGAAAAAAAGATAGATTGCTTTTCCAACAAGCAAGACTAGCTTCTATGGGAGAGATGATAGGAAATATCGCTCATCAGTGGAGGCAACCACTCTCTGAACTTAGTATTATTTTATTTAACGTGACAAAACTATCAAAAAAGAGTGCCTTAAAAGAGATAGAAGAGCAGTATGAAGATGGAAAAAAAGTTATACAAAAGATGTCAAATACAATAGAAGATTTTAGAAACATTTTTAACCCTGAAAAGAAAAAAGAGAGATTTAATATAAAAGATACAATCCTAGAGACAACATCTAGAATTAGAGTAACACTCAAAAGAGAAGAGATAAAATTAAGCTTTACATGTAATGATGATGAAAATATATTTATAAA
>JBKECC010000023.1:0-3933 GCA_047974135.1 Campylobacteraceae bacterium
TAATTTTAAAATGTTTTTAAAGAGGTTTTAAATGGTATAATTTTGCATATAAAATGTAAGTCGTTTTTAGATGAGGTTACATTTAAAATGCAAAAACTTACATTTTAAAAACCGTTCCACATAAATCCAGGCGATGTTACGGCACTAAAACATCTTTTAAAAGAGATGGATATTGAAGCAAATGTTCTTTTTGAGATTGAGAGTTTTGACTCTCCTTTGATGCCAGATAAAAGCGGTATTTCACACGGTGAGACAACGATTGAAGACATAATGGCCACAGGAGATGCTATAGGCACAATAGCACTAAATCGTTACGAAGGAGGAAAAGCTGCTAAATTTCTTGAGAAAAAGCTCAAAATTCCTTCTATTGTAGGTCCTACTCCAATTGGTATTAGAAACACTGATACATTTTTGCAAAATCTAAAAACATTGACGAGCAAACCAATACCTGAATCTTTAGTAAAAGAGAGAGGCATTGCCATAGATGCGATAACAGATTTGGCTCATATGTTTTTTGCTGATAAAAGAGTTGCAATCTATGGAAATCCAGACCTTGTTATCGGACTTACAGAGTTTTGCATCGACCTTGAAATGAAACCAATACTTGTTCTTCTAGGAGATGATAACGCTGGATATAAAAAAGATAAACGCATAAAAGACTTACAAGAAAACGTGGATTTTGATTTGGAAATAGTCACTAACGCAGACATTTGGGAGTTAGAAGATAGAATCAAAAAAGGTTTACAACTTGATTTGATTTTAGGACACTCAAAAGGTAGATGGACTGCTATAGATAACGGCATTCCAATGGTACGTGTTGGATTTCCAACCTTTGATAGAGCAGGACTTTACCGTCATCCAGTAGTTGGTTACGCAGGAGCTATTTGGCTTGTTGAAGCGATGGCAAATGCAATTTTTACAGATATGGAGTACAAGAAAAACAAAGAGTGGCTACTTAATGTGTGGTAAAATTTGCAAAAAAGGTTTGCTATGAGAATTCACTATTTGCAACATGTCCCTTTTGAAAATCCAGGAAGCATACTTCTTTGGGGAGAACAAAACGGACATACTTTTACATGTACACATTTATATAAAAATGAAAAGTTGCCAAAAGAGGAAGATTTTGACTGGCTAATCATCATGGGTGGTCCTATGAACATTTATGAAGATGTGCTCTATCCTTGGCTTAAAAAAGAGAAGGCATTTATAAAAACTGCTATAGAAGCAAAAAAAGTTGTTTTAGGCATTTGTCTTGGAGCACAACTTATAGCAGATGTGATTGGCGGAAAGGTTACAAAAAATCCAAAAAAAGAGATTGGATGGTTTGAGATTGAGTTTAAAAATGAAGCTCATAACTTACCACTTTTCTCTTTTTTCCCAAAAAAAGCTACTGTTTTTCATTGGCATGGAGACACTTTTAGTCTTCTACCTAAAAATGCTCTTGTTCTAGCCTCTTCAAAGGGTTGTGCAAATCAAGCGTTTATGTATGAAAAGCGTGTTTTTGGATTTCAATTTCACATAGAAAGCACAAAAGAAAATATTGACAGTTTAATCAAATATTGCGCCGATGAGCTTATAGAAGATGAGTTTGTGCAAACTCCAAAAGAGATTACAAAACATTTAGATTATACTCTTACATGTAAAGAGTGGATGGATACATTTTTAAGTATGTTAGAAAATGCATACAATAAGGATTTTAACAAATGAATAAGATAAGTTACACTCAAAGAATATGTAAAGACGAAGAGAAAATAGAAAAATTTCTTCTTCAAACAAGAGTTGGTATTGTTGCGATGGTTGATAGCGAACTCACTCCTTACGCTACTCCTGTTAATTTTGTTTGGCATGATGGTGCTATCTATTTTCACGGAATGGGAACTGGCAAAAAAGAGTCTATTTTAACAAAACAGCCAACAGCTTGTTTTACTATCTTTCATGAGTATGGCACCGTTATTGACCCTGTTCCATGTCACGCCGATACTTCATATATGAGTGTTATCATCTTTGGTGAAACACAGAGAGTTACAAACTCCAAAGAGTCCGCTACTGTACTACAAAAACTTCTTGACAAATACACTCCAAACTACTACAAACAGAGTATTTCACAAAATCTCATTGATAAATACCGCTCTTCACATGACAACAAAGCAGTATCTGTTTTCAAGATTGTCCCAAAAGAGATGACAGCAAAAGAAAACAGCGTACCACAAAATCAATTGTTCAATAATTAGGCACAAAAAGAGATTTAAAGCAAATTTTTGAGTATATAATACATTATATATAAAAAAATATTACGATAAAAGTCATCTGCTGTTTTTAAGAGTTACCACTACATAAGGAGGTGGACTTTGGATAATATATGCATCAATCCGATAAAAGATTGTCCACGATATAGAGAGTTAAGAGTATTGTACGAGATTTCAACTGCTCTTAAAGGTAGTGAAGTAAAAATCAAAGATACTTTTGAGAAAACTCTTACACTTTTAAAAAGACATTTTTATGTGGATAAAATCATCTATTATGACTTCAACGAAGAGAGCAATGAGTTAGAAGTTTTTGCTTCTATCGGGCTTAGCAAACAACAAGAACTTTTAGCAAAATACAAAATTGGTGAAGGAGCAACTGGAACTGCTGCCCAATTTTTAGAGCCTGTGGTGATTGAAAACGTGCACAATAATGTCCTTTTTTTAAATAAAAGTTGTAGTCTCAAAAAAGGTGAAATATCTTATATAGCTATACCAGCACTTTCTCAAAATAAGATTTTTGGAGTTTTAGGTATTAGTTTAACAAAAGAGTTGCCTCAAGATATAGAAGAGATGATTACCATTTTAACCATTACCGCCTCTTTGATGGCACAATCAAAACAAATATATCAAGCCATCTATGAAGAGAAAAAACGCCTTAAAGAAGAAAAACTCTACTATAAAGAGGAGATTTTAAAACCTCATGAGATTAGAGGCTCAAGCGATGTTATAAAAGAGGTGATAAATATAATAAAAAAAGTATCAAGTGCTAACTCTACGATTTTAATAACCGGAGAGACTGGAACTGGAAAAGAGCTTATAGCAAAAGCTGTTCACAACTTTAGTTCAAGAAAAGACAAGCCATATATAAAATTAAACTGTGCCGCAATCCCTGAAAATCTTTTAGAGAGTGAACTTTTTGGACATGAAAGAGGAGCTTTTACAGATGCAAAAGAGACAAGAAAAGGACGCTTTGAGCTTGCCGATAAAGGAACACTGTTTTTAGATGAGGTGGGAGATTTGAGCCTTACTTTGCAAGCTAAACTCTTAAGAGTACTACAAGAGCAAGAGTTTGAACGCTTGGGAGGAAGTAAAACCATCAAAGTTGATGTGCGAATCATAGCTGCTACAAACCGAGATATAAAAGAGATGATGGGTGCTGGAAAGTTTAGAGAAGACCTTTTTTATAGGCTAAATGTCATACCAATCCACTCACCGCCACTTAGAGACAGAGGTGAAGATATCATCATTTTATCGGAGCATTTTTTAGGGTATTTTTGTAGACTTCATGGAAAAGAGAGACATCTAACTAAAGAAGCCAAAGAGATACTTAAAAAGTACAATTGGCCAGGCAACATAAGAGAGTTAGAAAACAGCATGGAGCGTATAGTACTGCTCTCTTCAAGCATAAACATAGACACAAAAGTGCTACTTTCTGTTTTGCCAGCTAAAACGGAGGTTATTAGTGGTAGCGAGGTAGAAACTAAAATAGATTTAGAAACCTTAGAGCGTCAAATGATAATCAAAACGCTAAAAGAGTGTGATGGCATAAAATCTAAAGCTGCAAAAAAACTTGGCATTAGCAACCGACAAATTGGATATAAGATTCAAAAATATGACATCATTTTAGAAGATTTTTCTAAAATGACTTGATACAAAATCACTATTTTGGTACTTTAAAATAGTTGTT
>JBKECC010000112.1:0-16950 GCA_047974135.1 Campylobacteraceae bacterium
GTTTGAGCCATAATTGAATTAAGCTCTTGTCCTCTTAGGGTTCCCATTGCAAAGGCTTGCCCTAATTGTAGTAATGCAGCACTGCTTGCGCTTGAAGTTGCTCCTGATACAATTAGAGCCTTGTTTATGCTTTCTGTAAGTTCTAATTGTTGCTTTTGGGATTTACCCAAATTTTGAGTATTAGTCACTAGGCTTGTATATAATTCTGCCGTTGATTCATAACTCTGTCTTGTTTGTTGCGAAATATTAAATAATGCTTGTTGCGATGCAACTAGTTCATCATTATTTTTAGTAACTAATGATAATCTGCCTTCAATAAGCTTATATGTGTCTGCAAGTTGAACATACTCTCTTATGACATATGATGATGCAACAGCAGTAGCCACTGTTTTTATAAGTCTTGCAGTATTCTGAGCGGTATTGCCAAACTCTTTCATCTTTGCATTTGCATTTGTTATATTAGTTGTATCTATTTTCTGAAAATTTGTATCAAAGAGATTGTTTTTTGATTTATTCCAGTTTTCCACCGATATAAATCCTTGTTCATATCTTTTATTTAAAACATCATATTGTTGTGATGTCCTAAATTCAGGGGTTTTAGCAAGTAGTATGCGTTCAGCTTTTAGAGATGCTATCTCACTTCTTATATTTGCTATTCTGCTATCATTATATTTTGTAAAATGTGGATAATTCTTTGTCTCTTTATTGAGATTGATAATTTCATTTTTAAGTGCTTTTTCATTTGCTACGAGCTCTTTCATCATATCGGTCGCACCATAAACTGCATTTTTAAAATTTTCCAATGATCTTGTTGCATCATCTTTAGCGCTAATTCTTACTCTTAACTCTTTTTCCATTTTTACTTAACCCTATTTATCTCAATACACATTGCACTTAAAACATCAAAAGCCTCAACTATATCTACGTCTACTTTTTTGCAATAAGCGGATACGATGTCGAAATTTACCCTGTAACCAAAATCAAATATTTCAAGAGACTTGAAAAATAGCATTGCAATAAAATTTTCATACTCATCTTCAAGCAAAGCAACACCTTTTTTCTTATAGATCTCTATTGTCTGTGGAGTTAAATCATATATGTTTGGCGGTTTTTCTCCATTTTTTTTAACTTGGATAGCCCATTTACAGAGCTTTGTTACTTTTTTTCATAAGCCTTGCTAATTTCATTTTGCAGTTCATTCCACAAAGCAACAAAAGTTATTCCTCTCTCTTCTATATAATTTTTCAATAAATCTTTTTGTTGGCCATACACCAGTAGATCATATTTGTATCTCATAACATCATCAAACGCTTTATTTATTTCCATGATGTCAATTGCAGGTATAGAATTTTTTTCTTTTTTAAGAGAGGCTATCTTACTAGAAAGAATTTTATTTTCTTGCAAAATCTTAAATCGCCCCATGGTACCAATTTCAAGTAACATTTCTTTATTCGCCTCGAGCAAAGATTCTGCTTCTTCAATCTCAATGTCAATTTCGATTCTTCTTTTTTTATTTGCATCATCATTGTTAAAAAAAGAGGTTTTCTCTTTTGTTATATTTTGCAGTAATATTGTTTCTTTTTTACTTGGCTCTTTAACTTCTATTTTAAATTCTTGGTCATCTATTAAAATTGACACATCAAATTTTGTTCTTAACATTTTTTGCCTCTCTTAGTGTGTAAAATGAAATAACTCAAAGTTATCATCACCATTTATTGAAATTGCGTTATAGTCTCTGCTTATTACAAAAATTCCTTCATTATCTTCAAAATCAGGCTGTTTTGATAATTTTGCTTTTGGAATTTTTAATCTCCAAATCACATCACCGTTTATGTCTTTCAAATCAGCTATAAAATCCATAGTAGCGCCAGCTATAAGTTCATTAAAACCATCATCTCCGCTATCTTCAAGCCTCATTTTAAGCACAAGTTTTGGATTGTAGTCTTTCATGTGAAATTCACCAATATTAGTAAATTTAGAATACGCTATATCGTTTCCCATATCAAAACTAAATTCGCTAAGATTAATATTTATATCGTTTATCGTAATGCCACCGAGCCTTCTAATAATCATACATTCCTCGCTTGGTACATCAGTTATAGCTTGTGTACCTATAACCCTCTCTTTAAAGCTTGATTGAACGTTAAAAGTAACATTAACCTTGTCTCCAACTTTCCCTTCCATCTTAAAAGATGCCTTTGCCCCTTGACTTCTAAAAACTCTATCTGGCAAAACGATATCAACACTTGCTGTTTGATTTGAATGTGTTTCAGGAGTAAATACAAAACCGTTATATGGAGTTGTAGTCGCGGTTTTTTTGAGATTGCTAATAGCAAAAAGATTGTCGTAAAATGAAAGTGACTTGTATAATGAAGTCACTATATCAAAATTCATTTTTCCCCAATCGGATATAGTGATGCTATCATTGGTTCCTGAAAAAAAGCCATAATTAGAAATCTCTACATTATCCATCTCAACATTAGGGAGCACTAAACTTTCTAGCTTTATAACTTGATTAGGAGTCTCATATACTCCTGGTGTTGTTTCTGTTTTTATTAAAACTGCGGCCTTACTTAATACTCTTGACATTTTTAATCCTTTCTATAGTATTTATTTGTTAAATTAAGTATAAATCCTTGTAATGCGACAAGCGCATCCGCCCCCATCCACGCAGCAATACCAGAAATAGCCACACTTATATTTTCGTTTTCAAAATAAAAAAATGCTATTTGGAAGGTTATATATGCAACAAGCATACTTGTAATAACTCCAACTATCATTCCGGCAATAAATTCTTTCTTTGTTTGTTCCTTACCTCTGTTCTTTTTGATAAAACTAAGCACACCAGCTACGCATGCTACAAAACAAACCCATGCCCAAAAGATTAGTTTTTCTTTTATTTCACTCATCTATTACCGCTCCACACTCAATAGCTACTACCTCAACGCTGTCTGCGTAAGTAGCAATTCCTTTAAAGTTTTCTATTACACTGTCCGTTTTTACTGGTCTTTGTGGCAAAGATAGCCCACATTTAACTGGTTTTTCTACTTCAATAGTTTTTTCAATAACTATGGACTCTGTTTTAGTTGCACATCCAGTAAAAAAAATAGCTACGATAAAGCCAATAAATAGATATCCAATAAGTGATAAAAAAGCAAAAAATAGTGCTTTTACAAATATAGGTATTTTTCTTTTAATGTGTTCCATAAAAAATCTCCTCTATCTTTTTAAGCTCATTTAAAGTCATTTCACAAGTCACATTGTTTAAATTGGTTACATCTTTATATTTTTGTGCTATCACTTTTCTTTGTTCTTTTATAGTTGTGTTTGCATTTTTCATATCAATCGCAAATTTTTCAATCTCTTTGTTTTGAGTGTTGATAGATTTTTTTAGTTCTTCTATGTTTGTTTTGTCTATGTTTGCCTTAATTATGTAGTTATCAAGTCTTAATTCAAGTGCCTCTATCTTGTACCCTCTGTGAAAAAATCCAAGCAGTAGAGTTACAAATAAAACAATACTGATACCAATGCCCATAAAGCTTATAAGAGTCTTTTTATCCATCTTAATATCTCCACCTCGCTGGTTTTTTTCTTGGGTCAATATCAACATGTATAAAATTTTTTGCAATTCCTATACGATCAAACTCTGTCTCAAGAGCTTTAATAATAAATATCCAGTTTCTATCATCAAGTGCAATATCAACTGCATATCCATACACGTGGGAACTCTCCTCAACTCCTCCAACTTTTTCATTGTGAGTAGCACATCTGCAACCGCTTGTTATGGCAAATTTAACGCCTGCTCTCTTTCTTGCCTTTTCAAGTTTTTCAACCAAAAGAGGTGATATATTATTAAGTCCACAACCACATTTACATGCAAACTCTGCTCTTTTAAAATGTTCTGTCATATTTTTACTCCAGGGATATAGTTGCTTCACAAACAAAATCAACAACTCTTAAATTTTTCTCGGCAATGATAGCTATATAGCTTCGCCTCCAAACTATCTCATTACCCTCAATAAAAATCTTCAAAAGGTCTTTACTCAAGGTTTTGGCATCACATCGTGGAGTGATTCTTGCTATAATGGTTGCCACGTACTCTCCAGCAACTTCTCTTTTTCGCTCACTTACAAAAACTTCACAATCTCCTTCATATGTGTTTACAGTATTTTTAATAATCTCTATAGCCACATTTTCGTCTGTTATCATTTTCTACACTCCAGCGTATGTAATTTTTCCTGTTGCAGGTGAGCCACTTGCCCTCTCAACTGCTGCTTCAGCTCTTTTCTTCCAAAAGTTTTGAAACTTATCAACATCTCCGTAAGTAGAATAAATAGTCTCATATTCAGGAAAATTTTTCATACCCTTAGCCCAAAGAATAGGAGCAATGTAATATATGGTTTTACAAGAAATGGCTTCTTCTTTATCTTCTATACAGGCAAATTTAACATTTTTATAATCTCTATTTGCCGAGGCAAGATGAGAGATTACTTCCTCGTCTTTCACCCCAGCTAGCGAGTGGTAAGTTCTAACCATAGCAATGGTTACTTCAACCATCTATTGTCACCGCTTTTAAAGTAACAAGTCTTCGTATACTCTCTTCATCGAGCATGCTTACATCTTCCCCAGCCTTGTAAGTTTTACCACTATGAAGTATGGTTGTCTTTGCTACATACTTTTGAACTTCGCTTTTTGGATAAAGTCTCTCTTTAATTATATTTTTAACATCAGCTCTAATTTCACCTTTTTGAGTTAAACTTTTTACATCAAGCAGATCATCAAATATAGCTTCTGGATTAAACTCAGGTTTTTCTGCCTTTAGCTCTTCTATATAGTTTAAAATCTTATCTTTTGGCATTGCTTACTCCTTACACAACATCTTTTAAAATAAACCCAGCATCAGATGCTACTATCAACTCTTTTACACTCTCAGCAACCCTTGCTTCAGTAGAGCCTCTTATGCCTTTATCTACCTCTTTTGTGCCAGCAATTTTGCTGCCATATTGAGCTGTATATCCAAATGTTAGACCATTGTTTGTATTTGCTAAAGGATTGATATAAGTTAGCGCTATATCATCTCCCCACACGCGAGATAAGGTTGGGTTTTGTCCTTTATTTGCAGTATTTAGTCTGCTTTGACCAACATATACATTATCAAGCTCTAAAAGTTCGGCAAATGCTACTCTTGAGGCTATGCCACTATCTCCACTATTTTTATGTATAGCTTTGATTAGTTTTGGGTGTTGACGTAAAATACTCCAAGCATGAGAGCCAATTGTTAGCGTGTTTGGACGAATTAAACAAGACTCCAGTGCCTCAGTTATAACTCTTAATGGGTCTGAATCGGCATAGCTTGAAAACTTATCTGTGCCGCTTAATACCAATTGTTTATCACTAGCGTAAGAGTTAATGTTAAAAAGAAGTCTTGCAACTCTAACTTCACGATCAAGCAAAATCAAATCGGTAAGCATCTCGGTACTATGTGCAAGTGGATCGTAATTTTCAGGAGCATTTGCTATATCATCATTTGATACAAAATCACTCAAGCCATAATCAACGGTACTCGCAGTTACTTCATTTGATGCAAACTCTAACTCGTTTGGAGTACCTTTTTTTGGATACAAAGTATTAGGAATAGTAAAGCCTTCAGCTAAAGGAAAAGTTCTATACTTAAACTCCTCCTTTGAAACAATTACTCTTGGCAAAACGCTATCTGCTATATAAGACAAGTTTTTATACCCAACCGCAATTGCAGTATAAGTTGGACTATATGGAAATCGTTTGTTCATCTTTTTTACCTCTTTTTATGCATAATTTAAAAGTACTGGAACTATGTTGCCCTCAGCACCACTTTTCAGAACAATTCCACCAATTTGTTCACCACTTGCAGCAGTTACTGCTTTACCATCAGCATCTGGTTTAGCCAAGCCCCCAGCCACAACACCACCGCTTCCTACTTCAACCTCTGCTATACCTTGCACAAGAACATCAAGTACTTCGCCTGCTTTACATCCTTGCTCAGAAACACCTATAGCTCTGAGTGTTGTATTTGCATGCTCAGTACCATCATTGGTTTTTGCTACAAATCTATGTTTGTAAATCTCACTTGTTGCTATAAATGCAACGACTAAAAGGCTTTTTTTCATTTTCTTTACTCCCCTTTCGTTACTCTTGTAACAGCTTCAGAGATACTTAGTTTATTTCCAAGCTCAGCCTCTTTTGCTATCAACTCTTTTGCAGCACTCAATATGTTGTCAACTTTGGATGTGTCAATTTTTTCTGGGTCTGTGTTTTGTTTAGATTTTGTGATCACTGTTACAAGTTCGTCTTTTTCTTTTGTAATGGCAGCTAAATCATCAGTTGTTTTTTTTAGACTCTCTTTTGCAACTAAAAGTTCATTTTTTAGCTCATCTCTTTCTTTTAAGATAGGCTCTAGTTCACTTTTTATAACTTTTTCTAAATCGCTTTTGCTAAAATTACTTTTGCTGAAAGATGCTGAGATAGATACAAAAAGGTCTTTGACCGTATCAAGTATGTTTTTGTTGTCATTTTCTTCTATGTCTTTGGCAACTGCAACACCAGCCATAGATAAACCGTTTATATCACCTTTTTTCACAGCTGTTCTTAACTCTTCATTTTCAAGCTGAATGGCAACTGCCCATGCCCCAACACACTCAGGAAAAAGAGGATCGCCTTTTTTTACAATATAGCTTTCAGCAACATATGCATCTTCATTAATAAAGCTATGGTTTTTATCAACATTTGGTGTATTTCTTTGTTTCATAAAACGATAAGCAGCTTTTTGTATCTCATCAGCACTTGCCATATCGCCTTGTGAATCAAGCTTTTCAGGCTCATACACTATCCCGTAAACTATCCCTTTCTCTTCATCAAACTTTTTAATATCAACAACTTTTTTATAAGTTGGAGTAGCGTCGTTTGATTTATAAATGATAGTTTTGCCATTAGCACCAGCTTTAACTAAAGATATATGAGATACATCTATATCACTTAGTCTTCTTTTTTTTGACATCATCTCTCCTTGTATGTGTTCTATAGGCAGTAATTTAGCACTATAAAACAATTAAAACACTCTAAATATCAGCTTTTTGAGTGCATTAAAGATTTTTTTCAATTAATATCTTGATAAAAAAATAAAGAGTGCTCATGAGTGATAAAAAAAATAGTTCAAATGTTATATATGGCGCAAAAGCTAGTTCACAAATAATAGACGAGGATAGACTATTTGGAGACCTTATAACTCCATTTTTTGACCCAAAAAAGATTATGATGTTTTATTATGCCAATGTATATCATAGGCTTTGTATCAATATAAAATCAAGAATTCTATCAATGGTTGAAGATACCGATATTGATAAATATTTAGTTGGCATTACCCCAAGAAGATTTTTGAAAAAATGCATACTTGATGGTGAAATGTTTGGAAATATGTTTGTTGAAGAAGCAGGTAGCGGTAAATATAAAGCACTCTATCATCTACCTGCGAAAGAAGCAAGAATAGGTAAAAACTACAAAATATATCAAGTAAGTGGTTTTAAAAAGCAAGAGATAAATGCTTATCATCTTGGATATGAGTCAGTTGCAAGTAGATTTTATGGTGAGCCTGACTACTTGGCTTCTATAAATCAAATCCTTGTTAGTGAAAACATCGACCTATATAATGCAAACTTTTTTAAAAATGGTGCAGTACCTCGTCTTGCAGTATCTTTTATAAATGCAGAGGTAAGTGATGAGCAAATGGACTCACTTAATAGTTTTTTTGGCTCTACTTACAAAGGCGTTGATAATGCTCACAGAACCCTTATACTCTCAGTTCCACCAAATATAGATGGGAAAGATGCTGACATAAAATATGAAAAGCTTTCACAAAGTGATGATTTATCATATGAAAAGCTTAAAAACCTAAATCGTGATGATATCGTAGCAAGTCATGGTGTACCGCCTCGTCTTGTTGGTATTGTAAATAGTGGTGGCTGGGGTGGCAGTGGAGAGTTCATGGGGCAGTTGCACAGTTTTAATGAAATTCATATCAAACCAAAACAAGAAGAGATAGAGGAGTTTTTTAGAAGTATGGGTGTGAAACTTACTCTAAAACCACTGGATGTGACAAATTTTAAAGATGATAGTGAGGTTATGCCTTCACTTATTCAAAGTGGAATTTTAACAGTAGCAGAAGCAAGAAATATTTTAGGCTGGAGTAAAAATGTATAGAGTTTTTACAATAGTGTTTAAATGCCGTCGAAATTGCTCTACATTTAAAAATCTTTTCTTTTTTGATGATTGACTTATTCTTATATATAAAAACGATTTACAGCGAATTTAAACGCTACTTTTAAAAAAGGAAAAATAATGGCTTACAACAAAAAAACAAAAGATAAAGCTTTAGCCTTTTTAAACAGTGGTGTACCCATTACAGATGTAGCAAAAGAGTTGAATATTAGTAGATTTACTCTGAGCAATTGGATAAAAAGTCAAAAAAAAGATGAACTTGATACAAAAGAGACTATAAAAAACCTTAAAAAACAACTCTCAGTATTATCTAAAAAAAACCAAAGTGAAGCAGTAGCAAGAAAGATAGCTATGTTATCAAAAGCTCTCTCAAACATGGAAAGGGTAGAAGCAAAAGAGATAAAAGCAAAAACACCTAAACCACTTGTAGTCTTAAACATAAGTGGAAGTTTAAGGGAGCGAGCATTAAAAGAGTGTAAATTGTATGGTTATCAAAGGGAGTTTTTTGAAGATTTATCGCAATTTAGAATAGTTTTAAAATCAAGACAAATAGGATTTTCTTATGTTGCAGCACTTGATGCTTTATGTGTAGCAGTTGACAATGGTCGCAATCAACTATTTCTTTCAGCCTCAGAGGAACAAGCTGTTATTCTCATGAGATACTTAGAAATGTGGGCAGGAAAACTTGGAGTAGAGTTTATTGTAGATAATGACACCGAAAAAACTTTACCAAATGGTGCAGTGATAAAAGCATTGGCTCATAATTTTAGAACGGTACAGGGATTTACTGGGGATATTTGGATGGATGAGTTTGCTTGGTATCCAAATCCAAAGAAGATATGGCACGCTTTTGTACCAAGCATTGGAGCTATAAAAGGAAGGCTTACTATCCTATCAACTCCATTTGAGGAAGAGAGTTTATTTCATAATCTTTTTATAGACGAAGCAAAGTACTTCATGTTTAATAGACATAGGATTGATATCTATAGAGCTATAGAGGATGGCTTAGAGTTTGACCTTGAAGTAATGAGAGCACTTTTTGATGCAGATACATGGGCTAGTGCTTATGAATGTCAGTTTATAGATGATGAGTCTGCACTGTTTAGCATCAGTCTGATTAAAAGTTGCGTAGATACAACTTTTAATTACTATATACCTAGCCACCTAAAACATCTCTTAGCAGGTTATGATGTTGGTCGTGTAAAAGATTTGGGCTCTTTGGCCGGACTTGATCCAATAAAAGAAGGTAAGTATGATTTATGTGTTATGGACACACTGAGAAAAGCAAGTTTTGAGGAGCAAAAAGGACATATTAGAGCCTTTATGAAAACAAATATTTTCTCAAGAATGAAAATAGATAAAACAGGTCTTGGTATGAATTTGGCGGAAGATGTACAAAAAGAGTTTAAAAGCAGAGTAGAAGGTGTTAGCTTTACAAGCATAAGAAAAGAAGCAATGGCACTAAATTTAAAGAAGATGTTTGAAGATAAAATTATAAGAATACCAAATGATCCACTTGTGATAAGTGATATCCATTCGATAAAAAGAAAAGCAGGAGCAAGAGGCTTTATATATGATTCTGATAGAAATGCTCATGGACATGCGGATAGGTTTTGGGCATTGGCACTTGCTGCAAGCCATGCCGAAGTATTAAGAGTCAAAAAGCAAGGTAGAGGTTATATCATTTGATTTCGCAGACGAAGTGAATTCGTCTTTACGACAAGGGATACCCTTGACCCACTAAAGTTATTGTCCGCGACTTGCGGACTATATTAAGGTTTATGGATGTTGCTTGAGGATAAAGTTTAGTTTTTCTTTTACCTCTGAAATTTGTTTTTTAGCTTCACAAAGAAGAGAAAGAGCAGCTGAGGCTGCTTCTTTATCTTCAAACTCCAAAATATCATCGATAGCACAAACAACAAGAGCGTTTTTATTGACTGCTTCTTGCAAATCAGAGCAATACTCTTCAACCTCTAAAGCTTCAAGTTTTATATTTAATGTTTTCATTTTACACTTCCTCTATTAAAGAGTAACTATAAGATTTGTTATCTTTGGATGAAAAAGAAGCTTTCCAGTAAATACCATCATATCCATATAGCCACCTTAAAGCTGTCTTATCACAAAAAGATTTTCCAGCAGCTCTTAAAACTTCACCTTGATTTAAACCCTCTCTTTTTTTAAGTGCATCTCGTACTTTCACTATAAACTTTTCCTCATTGCTTAAGCGACGCAGTGCCATCCTCGAAGCTGGTTTATCTATGTAAGTTATCTTATCTTCTTTTTTAAGAAGTTCAATCATCATGTTTTGTTGAGAAAGCATAGTCTCTAAAGTCTTTGCTATCAAAAGCATGGGCTGGTTGTTTTGCTCTTTTAGTGAGTAAAACTCTTTGACTAAAGCTATCTTAAACTTTCGTACTATGGGTGTATTTTGCAAGTAGGTAAGCAAAAGTGTTGCTTGTTGCTCGTTAAGAAGGTAAGTTTTTGTTTGATTAATAGCTCCAACAGAATTTTTAACAGTGGCGATTTCAAATCGCACCTGTCCAAAATCTTCAAAATCACCTTTAAACCTTGTTAAATAATCAAGGATTGATTTTTCTTTATTGCCTGTATTTCCTGCAATAACCTTATGGCTTACAACTGGCATATTGTTATGGAATGTAACAAGTTGCATAGTTTACTCCTTTTTAGGCTCCGATTTAAAATCGACACCTATGTTTTTATTTAAACTTCAGGGTATCATTTTAAAAAAGACACCTTGAAAAACAAAAAAGTTGTATTTAATACAACAATTTGTGGAAGTATACTTTAAAATTTACAAGTTTGTCAAGTATTTATCTGTATTTAATAAAAGAAAGTTGGTTAAATAGCTGTAAAATTTACAACTATTTAACCATTTGTTGTAGTATTTTTTGAAGTTGTGTGTAGTTATCTAATTCTTGTTTTAATCTATGTTGCCCCATTAAAAGCTCTATGGCTTTTAACATTGGCTTACTTACGATATTTGTAGATGAAGCTTTATTGACTGCTTCAATACCATATCCTATCTCTTCCGCTAACTCTTTTTGAGTTATGCCAAGCTCTTTACATGTAAGCTTTACTATGTTTTCTTTTTCACTCATTGTTATCCTTCATTTAAGACTATATCTGCGATATCGTTTTTTAATCTTTGTATAGCTAAAAAATTAACTACAAAGTATCCTATGGATACAAGTAAAACCACGCAAAACAGTAGGTGCAGATTTACCTTTATAAAACTATCTTCAAAAAGTTGATTTGGTGTATATGAAAATGCTACAAAGCATACTGTTGAGAGTGTAAAAAAGATGATAAATCTCCTCTTTACTCTATCAAGCCTTGCCCTTAAAGAGTATAAAATTTCTTTGTTTCTCACACCATCAAAGTTTGAACTCACTATCAACCCTATACCAACTGAAAACATTATGCCAGCAACCGTGTAGAGTGTAGAGATAAACTCCTTATCAACCTCCAAAGTAGCAAAAAGCACAATAGTTATGGATATTGCTAAAAGGATTGTTTTAATGAGGATGTTTTGCTTCATTTTTTTCTCATCTTCTATCTCACCCAAAAACTTGCTCATCTCTTGTTTTATGTCTTGTTCGGAAAGCTTACCCGATGTTGTTACATCGATTTTTACAGGTTTTACTTTGAGCATTTCGTCTGCTTTGATAGTGTTTCCACTTCTATCAGTAAAAGATATATTTTCAGTATCACTTACTGGTTTTAGCATAGCTCCTATACTTTTTGAATACTCATCTTCACTCATCTTTCTTGGTTTTTTAAAAGAAATTGACAATCTTGCAGACACTATATCTTCCAACTTTGAAAGGTCTAAATCCCCATCTTTAATAGATAAGATATCTAAAATGTTTTCAAGCACCCATCCCTTAAGATTCAACTGTTTGTTTTGTATATCACTTCTTGCTTTATCTCCTACTGGATCTTGAAACTTTACTTGTTTTATCTCACTTAGTCTAATTTCAAGGTTTTTTATAATTACAGGCGTTATCTCATAGCTTGCATTTAATATAAAATTGAGGTAGGTTTGAAGTCTTTTGATGGTGATATTCCCACTTAAGTTAGTTACTAAAAAATTGTTTGAAAGTAGGAAAAAATAATGGTCTTTATATATAGCGTTTGTATCTAACTTCTCGTGGTCCAAAGAATCTATATCAAACATCTCTTTATTAAAAAGTATTTCTGGTATATGCTCTACCTCGTTTCCTTTGAGTATTCTTATCATGGTACCAAAGATATTTTTTTCTTTTGTGCTAATATCAAAATATGACATCAAGTCTTCTTCTTTATTGTCGTCCTCATAAGATAATCTCATGAGTCTATCTTTAGCAATCTTAAGCGACCCATTTAGCTGTGCAGACAAATCCACATATAATCCGCTATTTGCAGCTGATAACTTGCTGTTTTCAATCTTAAAAGCTCTTAATTTGACAGATTTTTCCATCTTTTATCCTTTTTTAAAGTGTCTAAATTTTACTAAAAAGTGCTTTAAAAACTATTTATCTAAATCTCCCAGACTCAAACTTATCTCCTCTATCAACTCATTTGCAAACTCTTCTATACACTCGTCAATTTTTTTAGAACTCAAAGCTTTTGTGAAATATGGGTTAGCTTTAATGCCCGGATGAGATACTTTTTTTATAGGATATCTTGCTTCTTTCCAGTGAAGTGCTTTTTTCTTTTTTGGCACAATAGTGTAAGGTGCAGTTCCTTCATGAACAAAAAGAGGATAAATAACTTTTTGTCCGCTATAAGCTATGAGTTTTGGTTCGTAAGCGTGTCCGACTATTGCTTCGTTATCGTTTATGCTTAATATTGTGATGCTCTGTTTTAGCGTTCCCTTTACAACTGGAGCCAATGATCTTGCTTCACTTTCCACTACAGTGGCAAGATTTTTTACAAGCTTGCGTGTGTTGTAGTTATTTATCTTTTCGTTTATCATTTTTTCGTTCTTCTTTTATAGTGTTGTGTATAAAGATAAAAGCATCTATGAAATCGCCCTCAAAGGTTTTATCTTTACATGTAAACAAGCATTTCTCAAGAAAAAACCCACCAAACTCTTGACACTCTTTTATGAGACTGCTATCACAAAATATATCATGTATATATGCTATCTTCCCGTCAACCACTCTGTAGTTTGCTATGATAGGAAAGTCATAATTTTTATCATTGCCCTTTAAATCACTCTCTATAAAAAAACTTATACCAATAATCTCAATACTTAAAGTCCTAACCATTTTTTTACCCTTTTTAAAAATAGTGAATCGTAGTAAGTGACAAGTGCATACTTATCAAAATACTTACTTGTTCCAATCTCTGGTTTAAAACAACTCTCAATCTCTCCTTTATAATTCATAAAAACCAAAAAACCGTTTTTACCTTGTATAACAAACCCTTCTTTATTTTTATGTGATGCCACTCTTGATATTTTACCCAAAGTTGTTTGCAGCAGTTCCGGTACTGTTTTATAACCACTTCTTGGCAAATGACCATCTTTTTTTCTTATCTTTTCCCAAATCTCTCCATCGGCTCCACCTCTTATACTGTAAACTTTTCCAAACTCATCTGTGTAGTTTTGTAGTGATTTGTACTCATAGTCAGAGAGTAGTCTTATGGTAGTTCTACAGCCAAAGTGATACGGTGGAACACCAAAGTTAGAAGGCATTTTCTTTTTCCAAAAACCCTTATCATCCAAAGTAAGATTTGAAGCAGACTTTACTTCATCAACACTTTGAGCAGATAAGAGATTTTTGTACTGTGTCATGAGCTCATCTACAGGGATTATCCTTTGGTGCATACTAACACATATAGGAGTTGTACGCTCATCTATGATAGCCTCAACTTGTACATACTTATATCCATACTCTTTTGCCATAGTAAGAACACCTAAGTTCCTGTTTTGTCGAAGGGTAAAATCAACAGCTGCTCTTAAACGGTACTCTTCTAAATCTCTGTAACTCTCAAAATTTTCTCTTAAGGTTTGAAAGAGTTCTTGCTCTGTTAGGTCACCTTCCATGGCTTTGGTATAAATCTCTTTTAGCTTGTTTTGTACTCTATTACTTGCATCATCACCCACAAACGACATTCTTTTGCTTAATGATTCTATAGCTGGAGTAAAAGCTTGCCCAAAAGATGGTTTTATAAGTTCTTGCGATAACTTTGATGGCGACATGATGGCGACACTTGCTGCTATCTTTTCTTGCAAAATTAGCGTTATAACACCTTGAGGGATTGGAAAGTTTAAATTTTTGGTTGCATCTTCAATAGCAGAGAGTATAGCATCTCTTGTAAAAGTATCTTTTGCTTTTTCTATATATATCAAAAGCTCGTCAAGCAATTCATTCATATTTTTGTGAGCATTTTTGATATATAAAGTGATATATGCTTCCATTAGCTCTTCTAAGCTCATCTTTTCATAATCTTTTGACTTTAATAATCTTTTGAGTCTATCATTATTTATCATCTTCACTCTTTTTTGCAAACTCTTTTTTGTTTGTTTCGTAAGCCTGTGCAGCATAATCCTTCCAATAATCATCAAACTTCACAGCTTCTACGGTTTGAAAAGTATAACCACAATTAAGACATTTTCTAAAACGATTGTTTACTGTGCCTTTAATCACTCCATTTACTGTTGTTTTACCTGCACACTTTGGACACATCATTTTGTTTTTACCCCCAACATATTTTCAAGCCCCAAAATAAGTTTTGTTGCCTCATTTTTGTTTAAAACGTTTAAACGAATTGGTCGCTTTTTAATAGTACGAAAGCAAAAATTACTTAAACTTTTTAAACTTTTATCTCCCCATAACTCTTTTATGTACATCTCTTGTTTTATGGTTATGGCATCTGTTTTTTGTTTTGGGCGAATCCCTGTTATTTTTGGCGTAGAACCCTTGTTTAAAACATCAAGTAGATTATAGAGTTCATCAATAGAAAGCTTAGCGGAGCTATCAATACGGTAATTTTTTTGCAAAAAAGTTTCCCAAGCATCGTTATCTTTTGCGTTTTTAGTAAACTCATGCTGGTGGATGGTTGCTAAAAGTCCTCTTCTCAAATACTTTTGTTTGTTGGTCATATTTACACCCCTTACAATTATTACAAATGTACAAATGTATGTAGCTACAAATATTTTACAAATGTTAAAACCCTGTATTATGCAGTTTGCTCATTTGTTTGTTCATTTGTAACATTTGTATACACCCTCTTTTTTCCTTGTTTTTTAGAATCCCAAAAAGAACCATCATGTTTTTTAAGCATATCTAAAACTGTTTTATCAGCTCTATCTTTACCAAGCAACTTCATAAGCTCACCTTGGGTTAACTCTTTTTCTTTTAGAGCATTTGTAACTACTTCTATAAAATCTTTTTCATTTTCACTCATGGACGCTATCTCTACATCAAGTGGAGTGAGTATATAAGTTTTTTTATCCATAGAAAAACCTACCTTTTTGATTTTGTTACCCATTCTATACTTTTCAGGTTCTATGATATAGCTGTAGTTGTTATTATCTTCAGTAAGTACGCTCATTTGCCAGCACTCATCTGCTGCATCTATAAGTCCTTGACCACCTTTCATGGTGTCACCTTTTTTCGTTGCATGGTTTAATATCCATACTATACCACCACATCTTCTTATGGCTTTACAAAAACTTAGAAAACGATTAATTCTCCTCTCGTCATACATGTCGCCATCAAGAAAAAACTTTAAACTATCAAACACAAAAACACAGTTATCGTAAACTCTATCTTTTGCGTTTTCTTTGATTTTATCTATAATCCCCATGATGCCCTCTCTTGGCTCATCAAACATATCCGCATTTATATATTTGAACTTATCGTCTGTTTTTTCTATCATATTGTCATAGCCTCTATCCATGATTAGATCTAGTCCATTATCAACATCCATATAAGCTACTTCTTGATTTTGTTTAACGAGTGCATTTGAGACTCCAAACATAAACTCTGTTTTACCTGTTCCTGCTGGTGCCCAAAGTAAGTTGATACTTCGTTTTACTACAAAGCCATCTATTAACACTTCGCGTTCACCGATATTTCTTACCTCTTTAAGATTTACTGTTGGTAAAAAGTCTAACTTACTCATACCTTTTGTCCTTTTATGCTTTTTCTAATATCTTCAAACATCCCTTTTAATATAGGGTTTGTTGCTTTGTTTATAAACTCTCCTTTGGAACGTTCTTTGTAAAACAAAGCATCTGGCAATCTATCTATTTTTTCTTTTTCTTTAATACTCATTGCATGGATGTGAGCAAAAGTGATATTGTTTAGTTTAAGAGTTTTTACATGTAACTTCCAATACACTCTAAGCCTGTTTAATATCATCTCTTCTTGGAGTTTGAACTCTTGTTTTACAAGCGGATGTGAAAAACAAAATACAAGCAGGTTACCTTTAATTTTTGCGTACTTAAACTGATAGGTAGCAAGCAGTCTATCATCAAGCCCAGCCTTTGCTATTTTTTGGATAGCAAGCCATCTGCTTCCCCCTGGAATCAACTCAAGAAAACTCATCTAACTCTCCTTTGTATAAAAACACTTTATAAAGCCCATCTAAATGGGCTTGAAAAATGTTTATTTTGTATTTGCTATATCTAAAGTTACAGCTTCATACTTATCGTTAATGCTCTCTCTTGTATAAAATCTTATGTAA
>JBKECC010000133.1:0-11140 GCA_047974135.1 Campylobacteraceae bacterium
TCCTTAGTATTTTAGAAAAATGTTTGATTTTTGTTTAATGCAAAAGAGACTATCATATTGTTTCATTTTTCAAAAAGGAGTTTTATGAAAACAAGTGCATTTTATAAAAGTTTTGTCGTAGTTTTTGGACTTTTGTTTATGTTGGTATTTTTAGGATGTGAAGATAAAAATAAAGACAACAAAACAGTAGTTTCAAATACAGACAATGTAACTGCAAAGGTTACAATTAGCAAAGAAGAGAAAGAGAAGCAAGACAAAGAGTACTATAAAAACAAAGAGTTTAAGATTGTAGATGTTTCAGAGATGAATGTAGACAATACAAACTCTATAGCTATCACTTTTTCAACTCCTCTAAAAGAGAAGCAAGATTTTTCAAAATATATAGAGATATTTGATAAAACCAAAAACTCAAATGTTGATGGTGCTTGGGAATTATCAAAAAATAAAAATGAGTTATATTTCAAGTTTATAGACCCACAAACTACTTATGTTATAACCGTAAATAATCCAGCTAAAAAAGATGGCGGGATTGAAAATATAGCAGGAAACACATTGGTAGATTTTAATAGCGAAATTGCCTCTTTTGATTATACTATTGAGACAAAAGCGCTATATCCTATGATAGGTTTTGCGTCAACTGCATCACTTTTACCTTCAAAAATTTTAGAAGGTCTTCCAGTTACAACTATAAACGTAAAAGAGATTGATATTAATTTTTATAGAGTTGATGCATCACTGCTTCCAAGTGCTATAGAGAGATTTTATGGAAAATCTTCTGCATATACTTGGGATACAGACCAATGGTTAAACAAAGGATTTAAACTTGTATATACAGCAAGGTTTGACTTAAATCCGCCAAAAAACACAAGAGAAAATATGATAATCCCTATAAAAGATATCAAAGAGTTGCAAAAAGATGGTGTGTATGTAGCTGTGATGAAGCAAGCTGGTAAGCTTTATGATTACACCCTTCCTTCAACGCTTTTTACTATAAGCAATATTGGACTTTCCTTACATGTAAGCAGCAATGGTGATTATGAAGTATTCACTCAAGACTTAGAGAGTGGAAAAGCTTTAGCAAATGTAGATATAAAAGTTATAGAAAATAAAGGGGGTTCTGTCAAAGAAGGCTTAAAAACAGATGCTAAGGGTTATCTAAAATTAACAGATATGCCTCAAAACGCAATAGTTATAGCTACAAAAAACGGTGCTACAAGTTTTATATCAACAACTAAAGCATCTCTTGATTTAGCGGAGTTTCCTGTTGGTGGTGCGCAAAATTATGATAAAACACTTTTTGCATTTGGTCCAAGAGATATTTATAGACCGGGTGAACTTCTTTTAGTAAATGCACTTTTAAGAGATTATGATGGTAAAAAGATAGATGACCAGCCTATAAAAGTTGACATTTTACTAGCTGATGGAAAAACAGCTAAAACGTTTACATGGGAAGGAAAAGATGGCTTTTATCAGTACAATTTCCGTATCCCGTCATCTGCTCCAACTGGCAATTGGCATTTAAGATTTAATCTTGGAGATGACAAATATCGTTTTTACAATTTTAAAGTTGAAGACTTTTTGCCTGAAAAAATGGCACTTGAAATCAATGCGAGCAAAACTCCACTTTTAAAAAATGCGAATGTAAACTTTGATGTTTATGGAAAATATCTATATGGCGCACCAGCAAGCGGTAACAAACTAATGGGACAGATTTTACTTCGTCCTATAAGAAATGCCCCACTTACTGGATTTTTCTTTGGTTCGATTAGAGATACAGAGCTTTCAAGACCAATAGCAAGTGTTGATACAACTCTAAACAAAGAGGGCAAAACAAATATTTTGATATATAACGATTGGAATTACGTAAACTCTCCTGTTGCAGTTGTGTTTGAAGCAAGCTTGATGGAGTCAGGCGGAAGACCTGTTAGTAGAACCATAAGACAAGATATTTGGCCAAGCGCAAACATACCGGCTATAAAGCCAACTTTTGGACAAAAAAGAACTTATGATTACAACAGTGGAAGATATGTACAACAATTTTCAGTTGATGAAGACTCGTTTGCAGAGTTTGAGATAGTTTTCATAAATGAAAAAGGTGAGAAATTAAAAAAAGATAACTTACATGTAAACCTTATACGTGAAAGACGTAACTACTATTGGCATTGGAGTGAAAATGGTTGGTATACAAGCTACTCACAAAAAGATATACCAATGGAAGATTTTGATATTTCAGTAGAAAGTGGACAAAGTACAAAGATTGGTTTTAATGTCGAGTGGGGTCCATACGTTGTTGAAGTAACAGATAAAGATAGTGGTGCAATAAGTTCCGTTCGTTTTTGGGCAGGTTACTCTTGGCAAGATAGTTCAAGCCAAACAGGTTCTCGCCCAGAAGCTATAAAGTTAAAACTAGATAAACCAAGTTATAAAAACGGTGATGTTGCAAAGGTAAGCGTTGAAGCACCAGAAGCTGGAAATGGTTACTTAATGGTTGAATCAGGAGATGGCGTTCTTTGGTGGCAAGAGATAAGCGTACCAAAAGAAGGGAAAACTTTTGAAATTCCAGTAAATAGTGAGTGGCAAAAACACGATATTTATGTAACTGCCCAAATTGTAAGAGCAGGAGATAAAAACTCTCACGCAACACCAAAAAGAGCTATGGGAGTTTTACACTTACCACTTTTTAGAGATGATAGAAAGATTGATTTTGCCCTTGATGTACCAGCTCAAATTGAGCCAAATCAAAAAATCAATGTTAAAGTAAAAGCAAATCTAACAGCTGCTCAAAAAGGTAAAACTTTTAAAGCTATAGTTTCAGCGGTTGATAGTGGAATTTTAAGCATTACACAGTTTGATACACCAGATCCGTTTAATGCATTTTTTGGAAAAAGATGGTTTGATACAAGAATTTATGATGTTTACGGAAATGTTATAGAAGGTGCTGGCAAACTAGGCACTTTTAAGTTTGGTGGTGATGGTATAGTTGAAGATGAAGCGTTATCTCGTGCAGGCAAAAAACCAGTAACAAAGGTTTTGATTGTTGCACTTCAAAGCGATGCCGTAACACTTGACAGTAGCGGTGAAGCAGTAGTTAGCTTTAATATACCAGATTTTAATGGTGAACTTCGTTTTATGGCTCAAGTTTGGAGTGAAGATGACTTTGCAAGTAGCGAAAAGAAAACCATTGTAGCTGCGCCTCTTGTTTTAGAACTTGGACATCCAAGATTTTTAGCAAGTGGAGACACTACAAGACTTGCACTTGATTTAAATAACTTATCAGGAAAATGGCAAAGTGTAAAACTTAGCATGAAAACAACTGGTCTTCTTGCTCTTGATGTTTCAGCTGATCAAACTATCTCTATAGATGATAAACAAAAAGCGACAGCTTATATACCAATACGAGCAAAAAGTGGATTTGGTAGTGGTGATGTCGAAGTTACTATAACTGGTTTTAAAGATGAAAGTGGAGTTGAGAGAACTATCACCAAAAAATGGACAATCGGTGTAAGACCTCCATTTAGTGCGCAAACTTTTTCACTTCTTAAAACATTAAACGAAAACGACAAGATATTAAAATCCGAGTTTGAAAATGGTTACTTGCCACTTGATCCTGATTCAACCGAGGCGCAGATTATCATAACATCGATTCCTCCACTAAATCTAGCAGAGGTTATAAGAGAGCTTTATGCTTATCCTTATGGTTGTTTGGAGCAAACAACAAGTGGGCTTTACCCTTCAATCTATACAAACTCTGACCAATTAGCAAAACTAGGTATCAAAAGTTCAAATGATACAGAAAGAAGAAAAAACATAGAACTTGGCATCGAGAGATTACTTGGTATGCAAAAAACTAATGGTTCTTTTGGTTTTTGGAGTTCTGACTCTGTTGAGTCTATCTGGGGAACTGTCTACGTAACTGACTTTTTACTTCGTGCAAAAGAGATGGGTTACAATGTATCAGCAAATGCTCTAAATAAAGCAGTTGAGAGACTTCGTTACTACTTAAATACAAACAATTTGGATGGTGGTTATACAGATAGCAGTGCTTATACTATTTTTTCAGTTAGAAGTTACGCTGGATACGTTCTTGCAAGAACAAATCAAGCAAATATAGGAAATTTACGAGCGCTTTATAACTTAGCTGATAGCAATAAATCTGCACTTTCAACTATGCAATTAGGAATCGCTCTTAAACTTATGGGTGATAACGAAAAAGGTGAAGAGCTCATAAACAAAAGTGTATCTATCAAAACAGATAGGGGCACAAGATGGTATAGTGATTATGGTAGCGATATAAGAGATAATGCAATGATGCTGTTTTTAGCAAATGAACATAATCTATTTGCAAACACAAAAGGCCAAATGCTTCTTAATCTATCAAATAATATAAAAAATAGACGCTACTTCTCAACTCAAGAGAGAAATGCTATCTTCCTAGCAGGAAAGAGTTCTATTCTCTCACAAGAACCAAACTGGGAAGCACAGATAGATATAAACGGAAATGCACAAAATATAGTTAGCAACAAAGAGGCTTTTACAAAATTTTACAATTACAATGAAATAGGAAAAATTTCAAGTATTACAAATAAGTACAAAAACCCTCTTTATGCAACCATAAACATCATCGGTTATCCACTTGAAACTCCAAAACCGTACTCAAATGGCTTAAATATAAAAAGAGAGTACTACTCACTTAGTGGAACAAAGATAGAGTTAAATGAGTTAAAAAGCGGTGATTTAGTGATTGTGGCTTTACATGTAAACACAACGCTATACAGAGTTCCTGACGCACTTGTGGTTGATTTACTTCCAGCAGGACTTGAGTTAGAGAATCAAAACTTAGGTCACAGCAGTATAGATTTAAGTAACTCAGAAGCATTTAGTAAAAATGGTAAACTAGTAACTCAAATGCAACAAACAACTATAAATCATCAAGAGTATCGTGATGACAGATATGTTGCTGCAGTTGATGTTGGAAAATATAATCCTGCAACTTTGATTTATCTAGCGCGCGCAGTAACTCCTGGAAATTACAGAGTTCCACCTCCATTTGTTGAGTCTATGTATACACCTACTTATTACTCAATCGGAGAAACACCAAACACTTTACATGTAAAATAAATTAAGAGGGTTTCATACCCTCTTAAAATCTCTAATCTAAGATAAAAACCTTTGAAAAAAAAGCTTTTAAAAATTTTGATTTTTTTAGTTGTTGTAACTCCAACAACTTTTTTCATACTCGATAGGCTATTTCCATTACCACTAAATGAAGTAAAAATGGCGAGAATAGTTGTAAGCGATGATGAAACTCCACTTTGGAGATTTGCTGATAAAAATGGGGTTTGGAGATACCCAGTAACAAAAGAGGATGTTTCGCCCTACTACATTGAAGCACTTTTAACATACGAGGATAGATATTTTTATAAGCATTTTGGTGTAAACCCAGCTTCTTTAGTTCGTGCCTTTTTTCAAAATCTTGTAAGTGGCAAAATAGTCTCAGGAGCAAGCACTCTATCTATGCAAACTGCAAGACTTATAGAACCTCATGAGAGAAACATAAGTGGAAAACTTCGTCAAATTTTTAGAACTTTTCAGTTAGAGTGGCATTTAAATAAAGATGAGATTTTAACTCTATACCTCAACAAAGCTCCTTTTGGTGGCACAATAGAGGGAATTGGTGCAGCTTCTTGGACTTATCTTGGTAAAGCACCAAGCGAGTTAAGTCATGCAGAATCTGCTCTTATGGTTGCTCTTCCACAAGCTCCAAGCAGACTTAGACCAGATAGATTTCCACAAAAAGCTGGAAATGCAAGAGATAAGGTTCTTGATAGACTAAGCACTTTCAATGTTTGGGATGCAAAAGTAGTAAAAGAAGCAAAAGAGGAAGATATTTACCTGCCCCCTCGCTTTACTCCACAACTTGCTCCACTCTTTGCAAGAAGGGTGCTTAGTTTAACCGATGAGCGAGTTATAAAAACAACCATAAATGCACCACTTCAACAAACCTTAGAAGAGATGGCACTGAACTGGAAAAATTCACTATTTTCTGGAACATCTTTGGCTATTTTAGTGATTGACCATACCGATATGTCCATAAAAGCCTATGTAGGCTCTATAGACTTTAATGATGATGCAAGATTTGGTCATGTTGATATGATAGCCGCTACAAGATCACCGGGTTCAACGCTAAAGCCTTTTATATATGCTCTTGGTATCGATGAAGGCTTGATACACTCTGAATCACTTCTTCAAGATGCACCAAGACAGATAGGAGATTACCGTCCAAGTAACTTCAATATGGCTTTTAATGGGCCCGTAAGCACGAGTGAATCACTTTTAAAATCGCTAAATCTCCCAGCTGTACAACTCTTAGAAGTTTACGGACCAAAGAAATTTACCTCAAAACTTAGTGGCGCAAATGTAAATCTAAAATTTCCAACTTACTCACAACCAAATCTATCTTTGATTTTAGGTGGAGTTGGGGTTAGATTTGATGAGTTAGTTAGTGGATATAGTGCCTTTGCAAAAGGCGGAGATATATATAAGCCGAGATTTTTACAAAGTGACCCGCTTGTTAGTTATCCTTTTGTTGGAGATGGTGCTGCTTGGATAACAAGAAGGATACTTTCAGGAGAGGCAAATCCTGATTTTTACAGAAGCGGTTTTTTATCTTTGGCATACAAAACAGGAACAAGTTATGGGTTTAGAGATGCCTTTGCTGTCGGTATAAGTTCAAAATACTTGATAGGCATTTGGGTTGGAAGACCAGATGGTACTCCAGTTGCAAATCAAATGGGCTCTTTAAGTGCGGTCCCATTTCTTTATCAAGTAAACAATCTTTTACAATCAAAACAAACAAGCTCTTTTCTTTATAACGAAGCACTTGATGCAAAGCCTGATTCTGTTAGTAGTGAAACAATCTGTTGGCCAACTAGCACAAAAATGAACAAAGCAGACGAAAATTGTAGGGTAAATAGAAAGGCATGGATATATAAAAATCAAATCCCGCCAACTTTGCTACTTCCAGAACAAGATTTTATGCTTGGTGGTTGGTACACATACTTTATTGATAAAAAAGGTGAAATGGTTGCAAGTGACTGCGAAGGTGCAACTATAAAAAAACTTGCACTTTGGCCAATCTCTCTTAACTCTTGGCTTGCGGCAAATGAAAGGCTAAGTTCAAGACTTCCAAAAAAAAGTAAAACATGCCCGCCACTTGAAAATAGCGAGCTTGTCCGCCCTCTTCTTATCACAGATATAAAAAGTGGAACTATCCTAAAACAACCAAACAATGAAGATGTTTTGATGCCAACTATAAGTTCACAAGGTGGACTTGGAAAAAGATGGTGGTTTTTAAATGGCGAACTTGTAGCTACAAACTATGAGCACCAAAGACTAAATTATAAATTTCAAAAAGATGGCAAATTTCAACTTTTAATAATGGACGAGAGTGGACAAAGTGATAAAGTTGACTTTATAGTCGAAAATGTTAGCAAATTTATAATAGAATAATTTTTTACATGTAAGGATTTTTAATGAAACGAATTTTAATCACAAATGATGATGGATATGAAAGCAAAGGTTTGCTTGCTCTTGCTGAAGCTCTAAGAAAATTGGGACATGTGACTATAGTTGCTCCTGCTACTGAAAAATCAGCCTGCGCTCACTCTATAACTGTTGCAAAACCGTTAAGACTTTCAAGCGTTGGAGATGATTTTTTCAAGGTTGATGATGGAACTCCAAGCGATTGTGTTTACCTTGCAGTTGAAACACTTTACAAAAAAGATAAAAAGCCTGACCTTGTTGTAAGTGGGATAAATATTGGTGCAAATCTAGGAGAAGACATAACTTATAGCGGAACTGTTGGAGGAGCGATGGAAGGAGTGCTTCATGGGATTCCTTCATTTGCTATTTCACAATACTATACAGATTCTCGCGCAATGCTTGATACGCTAAATTATGAGCTAGCAAAAGAAGTTGCTTACGATATAGCAAATAGACTTTTAAATGGCTCTTTTCCACTTCCAAAACGCCATCTTATAAATGTAAACATACCTCCTATAAAATCAGAACTTTGTAAAGGCTACAAAGTAACAAGGGCAGGAAATAGACACTATGAAAGTGGAGTTATAACAAACAAAGACCCTCGTGGCAGAGAGTATTACTGGATAGGAGTAGAATCGCTTACTTGGCAAAGAGATATCGATGAGCATTCAGACATATATGCACTTAACTCAAACTTTGTTTCACTAACTCCTGTGAAACTTGACTTAACAGCTCACGAAGAGATGGAAAACTTAAAAAATTGGATAGAAAAATGAGCACAGAGACACAAATAGTAGATAGATTTCACAGATGTAGACTTCTTTTTGGAGAAAATTATCCAAAAATAGAAAATGCAAAAATTTTAATATTTGGTGTTGGCGGGGTTGGAAGTTTTTGCCTTGATGCACTTTATAGAACTGGCATTCAAGATATAACTATCGTCGATGATGATGTTTATGATGTTACAAATCAAAATAGGCAAATAGGCTCTGACGCCGTTGGTGAGTCAAAAGTACTAACTCTTGCTAAGCTCTACAAGGGTGTAAAACCAATGCAACTACTTGTAACCAAAGAGTGGATAGATGAGTTTGATTTTAGCTCTTTTGATGTAATAATTGACGCGATTGATGATATACCTGCAAAAGTTGCCCTTGCACATAAAGTAAGCGATAAGCTCGTCTCTTCGATGGGAGGAGCAAAGAGGATAGACGTCTCAAAGATAGAGATAAGCACTATCTGGAAAACAAAGGTAGATGCTTTTGCAAGAAAAATAAGATACGAGCTTAAAAAGAGTAAATTTAAAGGAAACTATCCTGTTGTTTACTCAACCGAAGAGCCAAACTGCATTCCACTTGGTAGCTTTGAAGGAGTTACTGGAAGTTTTGGACTAGCCGTTGCTTCGCTTGTTGTACAGAAGATTTTGAAAGAAAAATAGAGTTTACATGTAAAGAAGTTTTTGTAAAGAAAAGTGCATAAATTTACTTTAAATATCTAAAAGGATTGATTTTGAATAATATCGCCCAAAACAAAGAAAATATACTGAAAGATTATGATAAAAATCTACAAATCTATAAAGATTGTGAAGAAAAAATCAATGTATATTTGCATGATATGCTTAATATTCACAAAAATGAAAAAATCAACCAAATAGCAACAAGGGTAAAAGATAAAGAAAGTCTTTCATTGAAGATTGACAGAAAGGAACAATACGAAAGCATAGATGATATCACCGATGTTTTAGGTGCAAGAATCGTAGTATATTTTGATGATGATATAGAAGAAATTGCAAACATCATAAAACAAGAGTTTGTCGTTGATGAAGAGAAAAGCATTGATAAAAGAAAGGTAGATTTTCCCGATAGATTTAAATATAAATCTTTGCATTTAATTGTAAGTTTAAAAAACGAAAGAATAAATTTTCCAGGTTATAGTTGCTTTAAAAATATAAAATTTGAAATTCAAATAAGAACAATTTTTCAGCACGGTTGGGCACAGATTGAACATGGTTTAGGTTATAGAAATAGCGAGCTTTCAGGCGAATACAAAAGAGATTTTAATAGACTATCTGCTTTATTAGAACTTGCCGATTTAGAATTTATGCGTATAAGAAACAATATATTGAAATATAAAAATGAAGCAAAAAATGAGATTTTAAACAATCCAAATCAAGTCTTTATAGACAAAATATCTCTTGAATCTTTTATATTAAACAATGCAGAAATAGTAAAGTTAGATAAATTTATAGCAAAAAATCACTCATTAAACTATGTAGAAAACCATATCATAAACATTAATGACAAGCTTATCAAGATATTGGACTATTTCAATATTAAAACAATTGAAGAGTTAAGCAATCACTTCACACAACAAGAAAATAATATAAAAAAATTTACGACAGAACTATCACACCACGGATACATGGCGCACAATATAGACATTTTTAAAGGTTCCTCTTTGGCGTATATGTGTTGGTGCTTGGTTGGTGTTATATCTGATGGGGAAGATGACATTAAAGAACATATGAAAAACCTAGGTGTTGATTTTTTAAATGATGAAATTGTGATAAACACAATGCTTAAATTAGAAAAAATAAAATAATCTTTACATGTAAAGCTTTTTAGATAAACGATATTTTGCTTAAGATTATAATCTTGTAAATGTCTGTTTTATTTGGTAAATTTTGTTAGAAAACTACTAGCTATTCCTTAACTCCAAAACAGATTCTATAAAATTTTCCACAATTTCTTTATCGCTATCTTTAAAAGCAGATTTGATTTCTAAAGGATTACTGTTTAGCTTAAATTTCTTTTCATCACCAAATGCTTCTTGAAGTTTTTTCAACGCTTGCCCGCCCCAAGTGTAGTTAACTATCAGTGATATATTTTTATTTTTTATATTAAGCGCAAGTGCTTCATGAATCAAATTTTCAGTTTTAAAGTACATCTGTGTATTGTAATTTGCAGTAGCGATTATGATGTTTTTGTATTTAAACATTTCTGAGACTATATATGAATGGTCAGTGTGAGACACATCAAACATTTTTAAATCTTTTACCTTTTTTTGTGCAAGCTTATTTGCAACATAAGAGACAACTTTTTCGGTATGACCATACATTGAGCCGTAAATCAACAATATACTATCGGTTTCTGCTTCGTAATCCGCCCATAATTTATATTTGTTTACAACCAAATCAATATCCTCTTTTTGACGATATACTGGCCCATGAAGCGGACAGAGCATAGAAATTTGTAGATTGCTAATCTTTTTTAAAACATTTCCTACATTTGCTCCGTGTTTTCCCACGACATTTACATAATACCTGCGAAATTCGTCCAAAAGTCGTCCGTTAAAATCTAATTCGTCAGCAAAGATATTGCCATCAAGTGCATTAAAACTACCAAATGCATCGGCAGAAAATAGGATATTGTTCGTAGTTTCATAAGTCATCATAACTTCTGGCCAATGAACCATCGGTGCCATGATAAATTTCAAATTGTTTTTTCCTAAGCTAATCTCATCATTTTCATTCACCAAAACATAGTTTTCTTTTAGTTCATCAGTATAAAATCGCTCAAAAAAAGCGAATGTTTTTGAGTTG
>JBKECC010000148.1:0-10399 GCA_047974135.1 Campylobacteraceae bacterium
AGATGTAGTAAACAATTTCATGAGTTCTGAGTTCCAAAAAATCCTTTACATTTCGTTTTTGGATTCTTCCTTCATAAAGCATAGTAACATTTGTATTGCCAATATCACAAACTATCATAGTATTCTTACTCTACTGTGTAAAAACTACTATCATAATAGATTTTATTGTTTCCAATAAATATAGATTTATCTATCTCTGTTGGGAAGTTAAATACTTTTTCATTTTCCAAATTTAAATCTGTTTGGATTAAAAATCCTCTTTTTTCTACTATATTTAATGTTTTATCTAAAATTACTCCGGAAAAAATAGCAAATGGATATTTGTTCTCTTTAATAACTTTTAAATCCAAATCTGTCAAAAGTACTCTTCCGTCTTTTGTAAACAAATACACTTTATCATCTTTTAAAAGCGCATCTTTAATCTCTTCATCTATAAAGTTTATACCTCTTGGATTTATGCTTAAAGCTCTTTTTGCAGTTGCTGCTATCATTCTATCTGCCACTACATCTAAAAATATTATATTATTAAAATTAAGTTCAGCGCTTACAACAACATTTCTAATAAGAGAACCACTATATCTATCAACAATTGTTAATTTTCCATCTAATGTTGGAAAAATAACCAAGCTTCCTAAAAAGTACGGTACTGCTATTCTTGAATCAACAGCAGAGATATCGTCCATCTTTCTTTGAAAAAGTATACTGTCTTTGCTTGTGTCTATAAGAAATAGTGTATTGTCTGCACTAATAACCGCGAGTGAACTTCCATCAATTGATGCAGTAGCTACTATAGAAGACATCTGTTTTTCATAAAAGCTTGAACCATCGGTGTAGTTTACATGTAAAACATTATCATAGGTTGAATAAACTATTTTATTGTTAAACTTTCCAAAAAATGTATCTTTCTCATCTATTTTTATCTTATCCTCAACTCCGTCTTTTGATAAAACCATTCCATTATCCAAAGATGAGCCATAAAGTGAAACATCTTTTAACTGTGATGGGATTCTACCATCAAAACTAACCTTTCCATCTGTAATCTCTGGTTTATAATATTGTCTTTTAGTGCCACAACCTGTTATAAAAAGTAAAGCTACAATAAAAAATATAAATGCTCTCATAAATTATCCTAATCCTCTATTTTTTTACTTGAAAATGTTCTAAACTATTTACTAAGTTCATAAGTTGCGAATTTGTTGGTATCATTTGAAATTTTAAGCTCGCTTCATCTACTTTGTTTTCTCTTAATAATTGATATCCTTCTTGGAAGGTTGCAAAATTTGTAAGAAGTTGTGAATTTTGCTTTTCACCTGTTTGATACATCGCTAAATCAGCAATAACATCTTTGTTATCTTCTGATATAAGTGTTTTTAATGCTTCTGTATTATTATTTTCGATAGCGGTTTGAAAAATAAAAAGTCTATACAAAGGTGTGTTTTTACTCTTTAACGTATTTAAAGCGTTTTCGTCACTTGGATTTTTAATTAGAGTTCTATATGCCTCATTTGATGCTTTTAGATTATTTGCTTTTATAACATTTGTTGACGTATATCCTATAATTAAACCTAAGACAATAACAACAAGTACTATTATTTTTTATTTGTGTTTTTTATAAATTCTTTCAGTTGTGATTATGTTTTCCAAAAGTTGCTCTTGAGTTGAAATCTCTTCTTTGATTGCCTCTATATTCTCTTTTAGCGCCAAGTTAAATCCTTTATATTTTCTATATTTTGTGTGGTTTAAAACATTAATATTAACACACAAAAAATTAAAACTTTAATAATGCAAAATTCAGTACTGTTAAAAACAGATTTTGATAAAATGCAGAATTTAAAATTAAAGATAGTATCATATCTTAAAATTTTTATTATAAGGTAATAATTGTATGAAAATAGACAATAAACTGCTTACAAAACTTGAAACTCTTTCATCTTTAAGTATAGATGAAGAAAAGAGAGAAAAAGTGATAAAACAATTAAGCGAAATTTTGAGTTTCGTAGAAAATTTAAATGAATTAGATTTAAAAAACAATGAAGCAACTTTTACAACGGTAAAAGGTGGCACTCCATACAGAGAAGACATACCAAAAAATGATTCAAAAATCATACAAACAATTTTTAAGTATTCCCCAAAAAGTGGTAATAACTTTTTTATAGTTCCAAAAATAATAGAATAACAGTTTTTTAAAATTTTGTTTTACATGTAAAAAGGAGAGAAATATGGCTGAAGTACCAAGTATTAGAGCGTTGTTAAAAAATGTTATGGTTTATAAAGCATCTGATTTGCATATAGTAAGTAAAAGTGAGCCTCAAATAAGAATTGATGGTAAACTATCAGCTCTCAATATGCCAAAATTAAATGGTGAAGTAACAAAAGAGATGTGTTATACGCTTATCACCGATAGACAAAAAAAAGAGTTAGAAGAAGAGAAAGAGTTGGATTTTTCTATACAATTACCTGAAATTGGAAGATTTAGGGTTAATTACTATTATACTATGGATGGAGAACTTGCTGCCTCATTTCGTCCAATTCCAACAAAAATACCTTCACTTGATGAATTAAATGCTCCTTCTATTTTTAAAAAAATAATATTAAGAGAAAAAGGATTGGTTTTAGTTACAGGACCAACAGGAAGTGGTAAGTCAACCACCCTTGCAGCAATGCTTAATGAAATAAATACAAATGAACATAAGCACATTATTACCATTGAAGATCCCTTAGAGTTTATACATGAAAATAAAAAATCTCTATTTTCATTTAGAGGTGTTGGGGAAGATACTAAAAGTTTTGCTCAAGCACTAAAACACTCGTTAAGACAAGATCCAGATATTATACTTGTTGGTGAGATGAGAGATAGAGAGACAATAGCTACTGCTATTACAGCTGCTGAGACTGGGCACTTAGTTTTTGGAACGCTTCACACAACTTCAGCAACACAAACAATAAACCGTATCATTGATAGTTTTGATGGAAGCGAGCAAGTTCAAATCAGAAATATGCTTTCAGTGTCATTAACAGCAGTTATTTGTCAAGCACTTTTGCCAAAAAATGGAGGTGGACGTCTTGCTGTTCATGAAGTAATGTTAAATACTAACGCCATTGCAAACTTAATAAGAGAGGATAAGGTGCATCAAATTTATTCTCAAATGCAATTAAACCAATCATCAACTGGTATGTTTACACAAACTCAGTCTATGGTAAATGCATTAAAGGCAAATTTAATCAAAAAAGAGGATGCTCTAAGAGTCTCAACACAACCTCAAGAGCTTATAAACATAGTTGGTATGTAAGAGATTTTTGCATATATGTTAATTAAATTTTACTATATTTTGAGTATACTTTCGCAGTATATGGTTGATTATAATTTTTATTTAAAGGCTTAAAGAAGAATGGAAGCAGTCTCTTGGTTTGATTTAATATGTATCATTATAATAGTAGTCCTTGGTATAAAAGGTATAATTAACGGTTTTGCAAAAGAGATTTTTGGGCTTATTGGAATCATAGGTGGAGTTTTTATAGCTTCAAGATATGCTGATAAATGTGGTAATTTTATAAGTGAAAATATATACTACATTCAAAACGAAGCATCACTTTTTTTACTAGGCTTTACTTCTCTGTTTATTTTAACATGGATTATATGCTTATTTATAGGTTTTATATTTTCAAAACTATTAGCTTTAAGTGCCTTAACTTTGCTTAATAGAGTTTTAGGATTTTTGATTGGAAGTGCTAAAATATTCTTAGTTTTTGCTATACTTTTTGCAGCGCTTGCTCGTATTGAATTTATAAAAACAAATATTGAAAATGTAGTTGGAAATAGCTTTATGTATCCTATCCTTTTAAAATCAGGAGAGTTTATCATAAATATAAAACCTGAAGAGATTAAAGATGCGCTAAAGCCGATAGAAAACGATATAAAAATAGAGTTAAATGATAAAAATTTGGAGGGAGAACAAAAATGAAAATTGAAAATATAGAGTATGATACATTACTCACGCAATTTAAAGAGTTACTCAAGAAAAATAGCTTAAAGTTTACAACCCAAAGAGAGATAGTTTTAAAAACTCTCTACAACAATGATGAGCACTTTTCACCTGAAAGCTTATATCTTCTTATAAAAGAGAAATATCCAGAACTTAATGTTGGTATTGCCACTGTTTACAGAACTCTCAATCTTTTAGAAGAGAGTGAGATTGCAACATCCCTATCTTTTGGTGCACAAGGTAAAAGATTTGAACTTGGGAATAAGCCTCATCATGACCATATGATATGCAAAAGTTGTGGTGAAATTATAGAGTTTGAAGATAAGGCAATTGAAAAGAGACAAGAACAAATTGCTAAAGAGAAAGGCTTCAAACTTACAAACCATTTGATGCAGCTATATGGTTTGTGCGCAAAATGCCAAAAAAGATAAATTTATTTAAAGAGGATTATTTTTGATTTTTACTAATCAGTTAGAACAACAACGTATTGACAAAGCTAATGCTTTAAAAAGTATTGGGAAAAATCCATACGGACACAATATCAAAAGAGACATCAACACAAAAGCATTTAAAGAGAGATTTTCACACTTAAGTGATACTGAAACAAAAAAAGATGATACCCAAAGTTTAACAATTGTTGGTCGTATAAAATTTTTGCGTCACATGGGAAAAGCTGCTTTTGCAAAAATAGAAGATGAGAGTGGCGTTTTACAACTCTACTTTAACCGTGAAGGTTTAGGTGAGGAGTGGTTTGCAAATGTGAAAAAACTTATAGAAGTCGGAGATATAATAGAAGCTAAAGGCTATCCTTTTATAACTCAAACAGGAGAACTTTCTTTACATGTAACTTTTTTGGAAATTGCAACAAAAGCCATAACCCCATTGCCTGAAAAATTTCATGGTCTTCAAGATAAAGAGCTTAGATATCGCCAAAGATATCTTGATTTAATCATGAATCCAGACGTAAAAGAGACCTTTGTTACAAGAAGTAAAATTATTAGCTTAATTAGAAGATTTTTTGAAGAAAACAGCTTTTTAGAAGTCGAAACTCCTATGATGCACCCAATTCCTGGAGGTGCAAATGCAAAACCTTTTGTAACATATCATAATGCACTTGGAGTTGAGAGATATTTAAGAATTGCACCAGAACTTTATTTAAAAAGATTGATTATTGGTGGTTTTGACGCTGTTTTTGAAATAAATAGAAACTTTAGAAATGAAGGTATGGATTTAACACACAATCCAGAATTTACATCTATTGAATTCTACTGGGCATACCACAATTATCACGATTTGATGGATTTAACAGAGAAATTATTTATGATGTTAATTGAAAATTTAAATCTTCCAAAAGAGTTGCCTTACGATGATAAAATAGTTAATTTTTCAAAATCTTTTGAGAGAATTTCATACCTAGATGCGATTGTAAACATTGGAAAAGTTGATAAAAGTATATTAAACGACAAATCTGCGATAGAGAAAAAACTAAAATCTGATGGTTTTGATGTAAAACCAAACCAAGATTTAGGGCATCTTTTGTCTGAGCTTTTTGACAATTTTGTAGAAGAAAAATTAATAAACCCAACTTTTATAGTTGATTACCCAATAGAAATTAGCCCACTTGCTAGAAGAAGTGATGAAAATCCAAGTGTTGCTGAGAGATTTGAACTTTTTATGGCAGGACGTGAGTTGGCAAATGGATTCAATGAGTTAAATGATCCACTCGATCAATATGAGAGATTTGCTGGACAATTAAAGGCAAAAGAAGCAGGAGATGATGAAGCTCACGAAATGGATGAAGATTATATTAGAGCTTTAGGATACAGCTTTGCTCCAACCGCAGGAGAAGGCTTAGGTATAGACAGGCTTGTTATGCTTTTAACAAATCAAACATCAATTAGAGATGTTATACTGTTTCCTGCCATGAAACCGCTAAAAACCAATGAAAACCAAACGAAAGAGGAAGAAGAAAAATGAATTTTTTAGAAAAAAATGATCCGATAATATACGAATTATGTAAAGAAGAGTTGCAAAGACAAAGCTATAACTTAGAGATGATTGCAAGCGAAAACTTTACATCACCTGCTGTTATGGAAGCAATGGGAAGTGTTTTTACAAACAAATATGCTGAGGGTTATCCATATAAGAGATATTATGGTGGTTGCGAAGTTGTTGACAAAATGGAACAAATAGCGATAGATAGAGTAAAACAACTATTTGGATGTAATTTTGCAAACGTTCAACCAAACTCTGGTTCACAAGCAAACCAAGGTGTATATAACGCACTTTTAAATCCTTATGACAAAATTTTAGGTATGGATTTATCTCAAGGCGGACATTTAACTCATGGTGCAAAAGTAAATAGTTCTGGAAAAATTTATTCTAGCTTTTTCTATGGTGTTGGACTTGATGGTAGAATTGACTATGATAGAGTAAGAGATATAGCAAAGATAGTCCAGCCAAAACTTATAGTTTGTGGTGCTTCTGCATATCCAAGAGAGTTTGATTTTAAAACTTTTCGTGCAATAGCAGATGAAGTTGGAGCTATTCTTTTTGCAGACGTTGCACACTTTGCTGGACTTGTAGTTGCAGGTGAACATGCAAATCCTTTCCCGCACGCTCACGTTGTAACTTCTACAACTCATAAAACATTGCGTGGTCCAAGGGGTGGTTTTATATTGACAAATGATGAAGAGATTTCTAAAAAAGTAAACTCTGCGATATTCCCAGGAATTCAAGGTGGACCATTAGAAAACATTATAGCAGCTAAAGCTGTTGGTTTTGGCGAAAATCTAAAGCCAGAGTGGAAAACTTACGCAAAGCAAGTAAAAGTAAATGCAAAAATTTTAGCTGATGTTTTGATGAAAAAAGGTTTTGATGTTGTAAGTGGTGGAACTGATAACCACTTGATACTTTTAAGCTTTTTGAATAGAAGTTTTAGTGGAAAAGATGCAGATCATGCACTTGAAAGCGCTGGTATCACTGTAAATAAAAATACAGTTCCAGGAGAAAATAGAAGTCCTTTCGTAACTTCTGGTGTAAGAATCGGTTCAGCTGCATTAACATCTCGTGGTATGAAAGATGCTGAAATTACATTTATAGCAGAAAAAATCGCAGAAGATTTAAGTGACATAAACACTGAAAGTGTACAAAACAGAGTAAAACACGAGGTTAAAGAGTTGGCTTCTAAATTTATAATTTACGATAGACCTACTTATTAATCTTTTTACATGTAAAAACAAACCAAAGGGTGAAAAATGGAAGATAGAAACGAATTGAGTGATATATTGCTTGGTGATGAGATATCAGAGAAATCAAGAAAAACAAAAAAAATTCTTGTTATTGCAGCACTTTTTATGCTACTTTTGATTCTTGTTTTGATTATTATGAAAATCATAAACAAGCCTGATGAGCAAAAAGTAACCTTGACAGATGATATAGTTGCTGTTCAAGTTGAGCAAAAACAACCAAACGAAACAGTTGAACATATCATCATAGAAGAGCCAAATACTACTTTAAATGTTGAAGTACCAAATGCAACCGGAGAAGTTCCAAAAATTACAGAGATAACTGCACCAAAAGTTGAAACTCCAAAAGTAGATGTAAAACCAAAAACAACTACTCAACCAAAAGTAGCAGAACCAAAAGTTACACCAAAAAGTAGTGGTATTGTAAGAGGAGCTTACTATGTTCAAGTTGCTTCTATCACTGGCAATCCAAACAAAAGTTTTCTTAGCTCGATAGATAAAAAACTCTACAAGTACTCGCTTTATGATACAGCAGTAGGTTCAAAAAAGGTAACAAAGGTTTTAGTTGGTCCGTTTAGTTCACGCAAAGAGGCTGAAGCTATTTTGCCTCAAATTAGACAAGAAATAATAAGCAATGCCTTCATCTACCAAGTCCCATGATTTTTATTCAAAGAGTATCCTCTTTGATGAATTAACCCCAATTAGTCTTTATGCTAAGCTCAAGGAATTTTTTCCAAATGAGCTTAGCTTCTTGTTTGAAAGTACCATAAACACTGAGAGTGGAAACTTTAGTTTTATTTTCATTGGCGCACTAGAGAGAGTTTTACATGTAAATAAAACATCTTTACATGTAAATGAAAAAGGCGAAAAAACTGAACTTGGGAACAGTCCATTTCCATATTTAAAAAAAAGATATGAAGAGCTCAATAAAGACTTTTACAAAAACTTATCAAAAGAGTTAAATATAGGCTTTGTTGATGGTTTTATTGGCTACATTGGGTATGATGCAGTTAAGATTTTTGAACCAAAACTATCCTCTTTTATGGATGATTTAAAAGATGATATAAATATTCCAGATATTGATTTAATCCGCCCAAAACTGACACTTGCTTATTCACACAAATCAAGCATGCTAACTGTTCTCTCTTTTTGTGAAGAGATGGGTGAAAAACTTGATGATATTCTTTTACATGTAAAAAAACCTTACTCACCAAAACCTATAAAAAAATCAAAAATAGACTCATCAAAAGGTAGCTTTGCTTTTGATAAACAAGAGTATTGTGAACTTGTAAAGAGTTCAAAAGAGATGATAAAAAGTGGCGATGTTTTTCAAATTCTTCTTTCAAATCGCTTCACTCAGTACGCAAACATCGACAACTTGAGTTTTTACCGTATTTTAAGACACAAAAACCCTTCTCCATATGCTATTTTACTTGAGTATGAAAACTTCTGTATTGCTGGAAGTTCACCTGAAGTTATGGTTGGATTAAAAGAAGATATCATAACTCTAAGACCGATTGCTGGAACTAGAAAACGAGGCAACACACAAGAAAAAGATAAAGCTATGGAGCGTGAACTTTTAAGTGATGAAAAAGAGCGAGCTGAACATTTGATGCTTATAGATTTAGGTAGAAACGATGTTGGACGTGTTGCAAGCACTGGAAGCGTCAAAGTTACTGAAATAATGAGAGTTGAGAGATACTCACATGTTATGCATTTAGTAAGTGACATAGAAGCAAAGTTATCAAGTAAAAAAGATATGTTTGATCTTTTTGGCGCAACTTTTACAGCCGGAACAATGACAGGAGCTCCAAAGATACGAGCGATGGAACTAATAGCTGAGTATGAAAAAACAAAAAGAAGCTTTTATAGTGGTGCAGCTGGATATTTTGGTTTTGATGGAAATATGGATACTTGCATACTTATAAGAACTGCTTATATAGATAAAGAAAAGATTATCTTTCAAGCTGGTGGTGGCGTTGTTGCAGATAGCACACCAGAACTTGAACATTTAGAAGCAAACAACAAACTTGGCGCCATGATGAGTACACTTGAAGAGTTAAAAGATTGAAGCAATTTTGCATTATTGGAAATCCAGTAGAGCACTCAATCTCTCCAAGACTTCACAATTTAGCTTATAAATGTTTAGGTGTTGCGGCAAATTACTCAAGATTAAAACTAGAAAATGCTAAAGATTTTAGAGAAAAGTTTTTTACATGTAAATATGATGGTGCAAATATAACAGTTCCATATAAAGAAGTTGCATTTGCAAATTGTGATGAAGTGTTTGGTATCGCAAAACAGATAGAAGCTGTAAATACAGTCGTTAAAAGAGGTGATAAACTCTTTGGTTACAACACCGATGCACCTGGTTTTATCAAATCTATAGAAGAGTTTAAAAATATAAAAAATGTTCTTATGCTTGGTGCTGGAGGAACTGCTAAAGCACTCTCGTTTGCACTTAGAGAAAATGGTTTACATGTAAATATTTTAAACCGTTCAAAAAATAGACTTGATTTTTTTAATGGTGCAAACTTTAACACATTTTCGCATGATGAAAATCTACCAAATAGTTTTGATTTACTTATAAACACAACCTCTGCTGGTTTAAAAGACAACGAACTTCCTGCACCAAAAGAGTTGCTTTTGGGTTTAATAAAAAATGCAAAATACGCAGTTGATGTTATCTACAACAAAGAGACACCATTTATAAAACTTTGCAAAGAAACCTCTCTTACATGTAAAGATGGCTCTGATATGCTTTTATATCAAGCGGTATTTGCATTTAATATATTTTTTGATAACAGATTTAACGAAGAAGATATCACAAAAGCTATGAGAGGTGCATTTACTCTTTAGCTTTTATCTAGTAAAGAGTTTAAACCTTTCTTCTATCTTTCATTGCCTTTGAGAGTGAAAGCATATCGACATTTTCCAAACTTACTCCAGTTGGAACTCCTTGAGCTATTTTTGTAAAATTTAACTCGTAGTTTTTTAGTTTATCTTCCACAAAAAGTATCATCGCATCACTTGCTAAACTTGGTGAAAAAGCGAAGATTATCTCTTCTATATTTGCATTTTCAACTATTCTTTTCAACTGATCTATTCTTTCATCTTCGAGTGAATCGAGCACAAAATATCTTCCATTAAAAAGTCCGTGTTCTTCTA
>JBKECC010000017.1:0-12130 GCA_047974135.1 Campylobacteraceae bacterium
TGTCTATATTTTGGGTTGCAAATACAGCATTTTTTGATGTAAAGATTATAGAGTCATAATCTTTACATGTAAAGAGAGTTTTTAAGTACTCTATAGTGATAACACTAAGGCTTTTTACTCCTTCGTGTTCTTTGTCACTAAGAAGATATATTTCACTCATAAAGTGAGGTTTATTCCCACTCTATAGTTGCAGGTGGCTTATTTGAGATGTCATACACTGCGCGGTTTATTCCATCTACTTCGTTTATGATTCTTGTACTCATCCTCTCTAACAATTCATGAGGAAGATGTGCAAAAGTTGCTGTCATGCCATCTGTGCTTCCAACTATTCTTATACAAATTGTATTGTCATAAGTTCTATTATCGCCCATAACACCAACGCTTTTCACATTTAAAAGCACTGTAAAAGCTTGCCAAGTTTTATCATAATATCCGCTTGCTTTTAACTCTTCTTGCATGATTACGTCTGACTTTCTAACCAAGTTCAAATCGTGTTCATTTACTTCGCCCATGATTCTAATAGCAAGTCCAGGTCCAGGAAAAGGATGTCGTCCAATCATATCTTTAGGAATGCCAAGCTCTAATCCCAAAGCTCTTGCTTCATCTTTAAAAAGTTCACGAAGTGGCTCGATGAGTTTAAACTTCATGTGTTCTGGAAGTCCACCAACATTGTGATGAGATTTTATAGTTTTTGAAGGACCTTTTACAGAAACTGACTCTATTACATCTGGGTAAAGTGTGCCTTGGGCAAGATAAGCAATGCCATCATGTTTTTTGGCTTCATTTTCAAACACTTCTATAAATGTGTGTCCGATTATCTTTCTTTTTTGCTCAGGATCGGTTACGCCTTTTAATCTTCCAAGATAAAGTTCGCTTGCATCAACTGTAATTAGAGGAATTTTTAGATTTACCTTGAACATATTTTCTACTTGAGTTCTCTCATTAGCACGAAGTAAGCCAGTATCAACAAAAATTGCTACAAGGTTTTCACCTATGGCTTCATTTAAAAGTGCTGCAACAACAGAACTATCAACTCCACCACTTACTGCACATAAAACTTTTTTGTCACCAACTTCGGCTTTTATCTTATGAATTTGCTCTTTTGCAAATGAACCCATATTCCAAGTTGTTTCACAACCACAAATCTTTGCAAAATTTCTTAAAAGTTTTGCACCTTCCGTTGAGTGAGTAACTTCAGGGTGAAACTGAATAGCATAAATCTTTTTAGCATAATTTGCAACAGCAGCATAAGGAGAATTTCCACTTGTTGCGATGCCTTTAAAACCATCTGGAAGCTTTTCAACTCTATCTGCATGACTCATCCAGTAAACGCTATCGTTTTTTGTATTTTTAAAAATGCTATCTTCACCATCTATAAATTTAACTTCAGCTTTTCCATACTCATGATGATTTGCTGCCCCAACCTCTCCACCAAAATGGTCAATGATAAGTTGCATACCATAACAAATACCAAGAATTGGTATATTTAGCTCATATATAGCATTATCTAATTTGTACGCTTTTTCATCGTAAACTGAAGCTGGACCACCTGAGAGGATAATACCTTGAGGGTTTTTTGCTTTTATGTTTTTTATAGGTTCATTGTACGGGATAATTTCGCAGTAAACTTTCTCTTCACGCATTCGTCTTGCAATGAGCTGTGTGTATTGCGAACCAAAGTCTAAGATTAGGATTGGAACATTTTTCATTTATACTCTTTTTGTTAAAATTTATTTTACTTGTGAAGTTGTTGTAACACTTACATCAACATGTTTTGGATCACCTTTGTAACCACAACCGCTTAAAAAAAACAGACTAAGACATGTTATAATAAAAACATGAAACAAGCTCGTATTATTATTTCTCATTTACAAAGACAACCTTCGTTTGAAAAGTTAGAGCAAATCAAAGCTTACAAAAAGCTATTTGCACTTTTACCAAATCGCCTTGGAAATGTTGTAAGATTTGCTTATAACAAAAATCAAACACTTTTTATCGTGCTTGAGCATCCAGGCTACAAAATGGAGTTTAATTATAAGCTTAACTTGATAAAAAGCCTATTAAAAGAGTTGGTAAAAATTGATGTTACATGTAAATGCATTGATGCTGATGTGATAAAAGTTTTTGTCACAAATAAACCTCCTCTTGTTTCGCCAGTACGCGAAGTTGTTGGACCTTTTTATAGTGAAAAATCTGTGGGAAATTTTAAAAACTTAGCAAAAGATGAGAAGTTACATAAAATATTTGAAGAGATTAGAGAAATAATTTGCTCAAAAGTTCAGTAAAAAACCTTCCAAATTCACCCGGAATTTACCAGTATTATGACCAAAATGACAAACTTTTGTATATTGGAAAAGCAAAATCATTAAAAAACAGAGTAAAAAGTTATTTTAGATTTGAAGGAGGATTAAGCCCTGCTCCAAACTTAAATCCTCGAGTTTATAAAATGATCACAGAAGCTAAAAGGCTTGATTATATACTTGTTGAAAGCGAACACGACGCACTGATTTTGGAAAACTCTCTTATAAAACAGTTAAAACCAAAATACAATATCTTGCTTCGTGATGACAAAACTTATCCTTATATTTATATAGACAATTCAAAGGATTTTCCAAGATTTGAGATAACAAGAAAGATAGTTAAAGGCTCAAAAATAAAGTATTTTGGTCCTTTTAGTAGTTCTGCAAGAGCGATACTTGAAGCACTTTATCTACTTTTTCCACTTGTTCAAAAAAGTGGCTGCCTAAAAGAAAAAAAAGCCTGTCTTTTTTACCAGATAAATCGCTGTTTAGCACCTTGCGAAGGCAAAGTTACAAAAGAGAAATACGCAAAAATAGTAGAAAGTGCAACTTCTCTTATAAATGATAGAAAACAGATAATAAAACTTTTAGAAGTAAAAATGCTAGAAGCCGCAGAACTTCTAAACTTCGAAGAGGCTTCAAAACTTCGAGATATGCAAATAGCCATAAAAAACACTTTACATGTAAACCAAATAGACTTAGCAAAATTAGAGGATTTTGACATATTTGCCGTTTATATAGAGGGTAAAAATGCCTGTTGTGTTAGGCTTTTTATAAGAGATGGAAGAGTTGTTTCCTCAACTCACACTATACTAAACTCAAACGAAGGCTTTGATATAGACGAACTTTACGAGAGAGTTTTGTTTGAGTACTACACACCAGAAGCTCCGATTTTGGCAAAAAACATACTTTTAGCACATCCTTTGCAAGATGAGCAATCAATAACAGAAGCGCTAAAAGAGAGATGTAATCACAACTTTATCTTGCAAAATCCAAAGAAAGGTGACAAAAAGTCGCTTTGCGATTTAGCACTTAAAAATGCAAAAGAACTTTTAAATCTAAACAGATTGAAGAGCAAAGTTACTTTGATGGAAAGCATAAAAGAGTTGTGTGAACTTGAAAGCACACCTTTTTGCATTGAAACATTTGACAACTCTCACATAAGTGGCGAAGCAACTGTTGGAGCTATGGTTGTTTTTGAAAATGAAAAATTTGTAAAGTCAAGATATAGACATTTTCATTTACATGTAAAAGATGAATACTCGCAAATGAGAGAACTTTTAACTGAACGCGCCTTGCGTTTTGAAAAAGAAAGCGCTCCAAATCTTTGGCTTATTGATGGTGGAGAAACTCTGCGTTTGTTGGCTTATGAGATAATAGAAAGTAGCGGAGCAAATGTAGATGTTATAGCTATCGCAAAAGAGAAAGTTGACGCTAAAGCACATCGTGCAAAAGGAGCTGCAAAAGATATAATCTACACAAAAAAAGGTAAGTTAAATCTAAATACAAACGATGAAAGATTGCAGTTTTTACAACGACTTCGTGATGAAGCTCATAGATTTGCTATAAGTTTTCACAGAAAAACAAGGCAAAAAAAAGCAGTAGCAAGCTCAGGATTAAAGCAAGCTGGACTTAGCGACGCTGTTATAAAAAAACTTATTGATTTTTACGGAAGCTTTGAAGAAGCAAAAAAAGCAGACATTGAAACGCTAAATAACCTATTTTCAAAACGAGCAGCAAATAAAGTATTTGAAGTTTTGAGTAAAAATTAGTTACAAAAAATATTTAAAAATATTTCTTTAAAATATATATGTAACTAAAAACTAATGTTTTAATCTTAAATTTATTTTTTACAAAAATCTTATATAATGACTGTTTGTTTTTCTGGAGGTTTTTTATGAAAAAAATTTTTATTTTGATTCTATTTTTTGCTACTTTTTTATTTGCTGAGCAACAATCACCTTATCAAATAAATTTTTATACCGAGTATGGAAAATTTGCAGTAAAATATCGTTATTTGGAACTTGTATCTTTAGATAATGATGTAAAGTTATACAGCATAGTTGTAAATAGAGGAAATTGTAAAAATGAGTTTGATACAGAATATAACTACGACTTACAAGACAAAAGATTAGAAAAAAGCACTCCAAAAAAAGATCTTTTACTTCAATCAAAAGGATATTTATCACTTTTAAACTACGGCGATACTGAACAAGTAATTGTTTCTTGTGAAAACATATTAGAAGTTACAGTGAGCACAAATAAGGGTGACTGGACTTACTCCTTTAAAAAGTAAAATGATTTTGTTAATAATTTCAAGGAAAATATATGCTTTATAACTGTTTTATAATATCTATCGGAGCTATAATAGGAGCGCTTTCTCGTTATGGAATTTTCTCATATTTTGAGAGCAAACATTTAAACTTTCCATATCATACTTTGATTGTAAACTTGATAGGTTGCTTTTTGATTGGTGTTTTGTACGAGTATTTTTCATATAAAACAAATATATCTTATGAGATGAAACTCTTTTTAACAACTGGTATTTTAAGCTCATTTACAACATTTTCATCTTTTGCACTTGACAATGGCATTTTAATGCAAAAAGGTGAATTTTTAAAAACTTTTCTTTATATAAGCTCTTCTGTTTTGCTTGGTATTTTGCTCTTTTTTGTTGCCATCTATCTTACAAAAATCATCTTAAAATAGAAAAATTATTATATTTTTAGAGTTTTTGTTTGAAATATAGGAATAAAATCCCAAATTATTTTTAATCTTACACATTTACTTCGAGGCGTTTTATGATTTTTACCAGAAATTTTGTGCTTATTTCGTTTATTAGTTTTTTTATTACAACTGCCTATTATATGTTGTTTGTAGTTTGCGTTCCATACGCAATTGAGAGATTTTCAGCAAGTCCAAGTATTAGTGGTTTAGCTGCTGGTTCTATATTGATTGGTTCACTTATAGGAAGGCTTGTTTCTGGTAGGATTTTTAACACATTTGGATGGAAAAAGTTAATTTTATTTGGTGTTTTATTTTATCTAATCAATATATTTTTATATCAACATGCAGGAAATTTATATATTTTTATATTTATTCGTTTTCTAAGTGGTATTGGCATTGGATTTGCAAATACCGTCGCAGGAACACTTGTTGCTTATATCATACCTAAAGAGTTGTACGGACAAGGTATAAATTACTTTAGTTTAAGCAGTATACTTGCCATGGCGATTGGTCCATTTTTAGGTATTTACTTTTTACATGTAATAACCTTTGAGCAAATTTATCTATTTTGTTTTGCACTTGGTGTTTTTAGCTTTATTTTTATATTTTTTATAAAATACGATGATGTGGAAAGTAGCAAACATAAAACTGGTGCAAGATACTTTAGCTTAGAGAGTTTTATAGCAAAAGCTGCTGTTCCTATGGCATTTGTTACTATGCTTATATCTATGGGATATGGCGCTCTTCAATCCTTTTTATCGGTATATTCAAAAGAGATTCATCTAGAAGCTGCTGCTGCTATATTTTTTCTTGTATATGCTTGTACCGCCTTTATATCTCGTCCATTTTCTGGAAAGATTTTTGACAAATACGGCGCAAATATCATCATATACCCATCACTTATTTTAACAGTTATCGGGTTTATCATGTTTAGTGTTAGCACAACTTCAACGTTTTTCTTGCTTTCAAGCGTTCTTTTTGGACTTGGCATAGCAAACTTTCAAACTTCAGCGCAGATTGTTTGCATGAAACTTGTAGATAGAACATATTTTGCACAAGCCATCACAACATACTTTGTTTTTGTTGATATGGGAATAGGAGTAGGACCATATATGCTTGGGTTTTTAGTTCCTGCTTTTGGATATACTGGTGTGTTTAAAGTTGCAGCACTTTTAGTGATAATTTGCATACCTTTATACTATATTATCTACGGCAAAAAATCGCAAGGCTAACACTTACAAAATCAGAGTTCGTAAGTAAAGCCTTTATCTATGTACTTATACTTTAAATCTATTTTGTTTTCCATGACATTTGTAAGTGCATAGTGGCTTTGGTGTATCAAAAACCCCTCTTTTGTATTTAACTCTTCTATTAGCTTATTTGCCCCGTTAAAACTCAAATGTTTTCCCTCGTCAAAATCTTTAGAGTAACTTGCATCTATAAAAACTGCGTCAAGATTTTGTGACAACAAAAACTCTTTTGCTTTTGTCTCAAATCCTGAACAATCAGTCAGATAAGCTATAGTTTTATTTTTGGTTTTTATGAGGTATCCAGTTGTTGGGCGAGAGTGAAAAAGCGGAATCGGTGTAAATTCAACATCTTTTACATGTAAAGGCACATAAGCTTCGTTTTCAATCATATTTAACCCATGAGGACGCTTTAAAACATCAGCAAATCCAAGCTCATCTTTTGGATGAAAACAGTCTATATTGTCTTTTGTGTGACGAAGTCTAAGTAACCCGTAAGCGTGATCGCCGTGAAAATGAGTTAGAAAAATGGCAAAACATTTTCTCTCATCTCGTATCTTTAAAAACTCATCGCTTCCTGTGTCTATGATGATTATGCCATCATCTAATTCTATATAAGCACAGGTTGGTCCATTTTGTCTATTTTCTCTTCTATAAAGTTCGCATGCTACGCATCTACATTGATGTACCGGAAGTCCTGCTGTATCGCTTGTTCCAACAAAAACTAATTTCAATTTTTACCTTTACATGTAAAGATTATTTTGAACATTTGTCTGTCCACTCTTTATACCAATCTTCTTGTTCGTTTTTGCGATTCTCTTTTCGCCTTATTAGAGACTCTTTTATGTTTATGAGTTCATCAATTTCCATAAATCTCATAATTTCAAGGTTTATAGGCATCTCATCTGCGCTTGCCTTTATTAGAGAAGATATCTCCAAAAGCAGAGTATCTTTGTTTGCTTCTTGCATACTAACTCCAAAAAATTAAATCATTGTTTTATAAATGCTTTGTATAATATCACAATTTTTAAAAAGGGTATTTTATGAAAAAAATCTTAGTTTTATCTGTTTTAGCTTTAAATTTTTTGTTTGGCGCTGCAACAAACGAGCAAATTATAAATCATTTTAAATCTTCCATTGCACTTGATGGTTTAAGTTTTAAAGTGATAGAGAGACAAAAAGTTGCTGGATATGATGGTTACGAATACGCTATAGTTGAAGTATCTCAAAGCTCAAATGTAACTGATACTCACCATAACACCGAACCTCAAAGACTTCACTTAATTATAAAAGACAATATCATATTTCCTGAAGCTATCGACGTTGTAAAAGGAAAATCACTAAGAGAAGATATAGAAGAAAAACTTTACAAAAAAGAGACTAAGTAGTGTCAAAAAAGCTTCTATTTGTTTGCCTTGGAAATATTTGTCGTTCACCCTTGGCTGAAGGTATCGCAAGAGCAAAGATTGCACAAAAAGGCTTAGATTTTGAAGTTGATTCTGCTGGTACTTCAAGTTGGCACGAAGGAAATGTGCCTTGCTTTAACTCTATATTGGTTGCAAAACAAAATGGTATAGATATATCAAAACAAAAATCTCGTCCTTTTAAAAAAGATGATATAAAAAACTTTGATATGATTTTAGCACTTGATGAAAATAATTTAAGAGATTTACAAAGATTGGGAGCAAATAAAGCCATTTTGCTTGGCGATTTTGGACTAAATGGCGAAGATATACCAGATCCATACTACTACAAAAACATGGAAGGTTTCCACAAAGTTTACAAGATGATAGATATAGCAGTTGAAAATTTGCTTTTACATGTAAAGGATAATATCTAAATGAAAAAAGTTTTGATAATACACGGTTGGGGCGGAAGCGATGAGCCTCACTGGCAAGCGAAATTAGCTCAGGAGCTAGTTTTAAAAAATGTTATAGTTGCTTTTCCTACTTTGCCAAATAGAGATTTTCCAAAACTTGATGAGTGGAAGGAAACTATAGAGAAAGCTTATGATGAATTTAACCCACAAATCGTTGTTTGCCACTCACTTGGTTGCATAGCATGGCTACAAAATCCAAAAAAGACAAAAAAACTTTTTTTAGTTGCTCCACCTTCACTAAACATAACAATTCCACCACTTGCTTCTTTTTTTGATTTGAAAAACTTTGACACAAAATCCAAAGAGTGTTATCTTTTTACTTCAAGTAACGATAAATATTTAAGCACAAAAGAAGCTGCAAATTTTGCAGAAAAAATAAAAGCAAATCATCATATAATTTTACAAAACGCAGGACACATAAATAGTGATAGCGGATTTGGTAAATGGGATGAAATGTTAAAACTTGTACTTGCTTAAACTTTACATGTAATAAGTCATTAACGAAGCATTATCGCTTTTTGATATATACTCAAAAAGATTTAAATAAACAAAGGAGAGATTATGCCAAATTTGTCTATTGTAATGATTGAAGATGATGAAGAGTTAGCGCAGCTTTTGATTAGCTTTTTAAAAAAATACAATCTTGATGTTACAAACTTTGCCGATCCATATCTTGGTATTAGCGCCATAAACATAAACAAATACGATTTGCTTATCTTAGACCTTTCACTTCCTGGCATGGATGGGTTAGAGATTTGCAAAGAAATCAGAGCAAAATTTAACATTCCTATAATCATCTCAAGTGCAAGAAGTGACCTTGAAGATAAAATCATAGGCTTAAGTCTTGGAGCTGATGACTACTTACCAAAACCTTATGAACCAAAAGAGTTATATGCAAGAATCATGAGTGTTTTAAGAAGATATAAACATGGGCTTGACCAAAAAGAAGAGGCAACTCCTTGTGCATTTAGTGTCAACGAAAAAGCAAGAACAATAAGTTTTAAGGGGGAAATTTTAAAATTAACCTCTGCAGAATATGAAGTTTTATCGGTTTTAATTGAAAGAGTTGGTTGTGTTGTAAGTAGGCGCGATTTAATCCGATTTGCGCCATCTTTAGGTGATGAAAATGAAAGCAGAAGTTTAGATGTGTTAATCAGTAGAATAAGAACAAAGATAAACGACAACTCAAAAAGTCCAGAATACCTTCACTCCGTTCGTGGCATAGGATATAGATTAAACTCATGAAATACTCGCTAAAACTAAAAATTTCTCTACTTTTTTTGATAGCTTTCATGAGCGTTGTGATTATTGGTACTTTTACTTTTATAAATAGAGTAGTTGAAAATGACAAAACCATAAGAAAATACGTACATGTATCTTTGATGAGCGCTTATGATAAACACAATGGTGTATTTAACCTCGATGAGTTTATAAGCAATGGTTTTGTAAAAGTAACAGACAAAAGAGTTATTGAAAATATACTAAATTCAAGATTTTCAGAACCTCCTCATCCGCCTCTTGGTGGTGGTGAACATATGAAAAAAAGATATAACAATATTTATGAATTGTATAGACCAGACGTTATAAGATATGCAAACTCATACTATGTAACTTTGCTTGTAAATAATGAAGTTGTTGTTTTTAGCACAGAATCACTTGAAAAAAGTGGCACTGTCATCATCGTGCTTTTTTCTGTTATAGCGTTTTTACTTTTAGTTTTATACATAGCAATACTTAAAAATATTAAACCTCTCTCGGTACTTAGAAAAAAGATTAAAGAGTTTAGTGATGGAAATGATGACATAGATTGCAAAATAAAAGGAAATGATGAAATTGCTGAAGTTGCAAATGAATTTGATAATGCAGTTAAAAAGATAAAATCGCTGCGTGAAGCTAGACAGTTATTTTTACGAAATATCATGCATGAGTTTAAAACCCCTATAACAAGAGGAAGACTTGGGGCTGAGATGCTTGAAGAGGATAACCCTTACAAAAAAACTTTAGAGAAAGTTTTTAAAAGGCAAGAAGTTTTACTAAGTGAATTTTTGCGCATAGAGCAACTTGGAACTGGTGAACTTAAACTTGACATTGAAGAGTACTTTTTGCAAGATATAATCGATTATGCATTTGATTTAATCGGAGATAATGCACAAAATGTACATGTAAATATAGAAAATAAAAAACTTCACGTAGATTTTGACCTTTTTACAACTGCTATAAAAAACTTAATAGACAATGCCCTGCTCTACGGTGAAGATAAAATAGCTACTGTAAAAACTGAAGGAAATAAAATTATAATCTCAAACAAAGGCAAAGCTTTAGAGTTTGACTTAAAAGAGTACAAGCAACCATTTTTCTTGCAAGGAAAAAAACAAAGAGAGTCTCGTGGACTTGGTTTTGGGCTTTTTATAACTATAAATATTATAGAACTTCACAATATGAAGATAGATTATTTACATGTAAATGGTGAGAGTATTTTTACAATCACCGTTTAAAGTTTTTACATGTAAATCAAGGAATCATTTTTAAGTAAGGAACACGCTCGCCTTTTTTATAACCAGACAAAGTATCTGGCACAAAAAGTAGAGGTGAGCCACTCAAGAGGTTGTTTAGTATAGCGCTACTTCCCTCTTTTTTGCTATCAAAGTCTATCTTTACTGTACCACTATTGTCATTTATATTGCAAGAAACATATTCTGAAAAGTTTGTTTTTCTTTTATACGCTTCTTCAAGCATTCCGTACGAGTATTCTATCTCTGTGCTGAGTCCTAAATAGTGTCTTATGATTGGCACAGAGTAAAGTCTAAAAGTAACAGCGGCACTGTATGGAAATCCAGGATACGAGCACAGATACTTTTCACCAAATTTTAAAATTCTCACATGTCGACCAGGTTTTATAGCTGCTCCATTTACAAGTGGTTTTGCACCATATTCATTTATAATATCTCTAACATAATCAAAATCGCCAACACTAACTCCACCAGTTGTAACAACTATATCGCAGTGAATGAGAGCTTCTTTTATTTTTTGTCTTATAGCCTCTTTATCATCTTTTACAATACCAAAAAGTATAGGTTCGGCTCCCCAGTGTCTTGCTAAGTTTGCAAGCAGTACGTGATTTGAGCTTCTAATTTGTGAGTCATTTAAAAGTGGCTCGCCGATATCAACTATCTCGCTTCCTGTTGCTATTACTCCAAGTCTTGGAGCTGATATAACTTCAACACTTGCGATACCAAGTTCTGCAAACATGCCTATTTCGCAGTAGCCAATCTTTGTTCCTTTTGTAATTAAAACTTCACCCTCTTTATAGTTTTCACCAACAGGGCGAACAGCAAAACCAAAAGGAACCTCGCTTTTAATATAGATATAATCACCTTTAACTTCTACATTTTCTATAGGAACAAGAGTGTCGCTTCCTTCGCTCATTAAAGAGCCTGTAAATGTTTTAATACACTCACCACTCTCAACTATCTGTTCTCTTTTGCTTCCCGCTGGAAGAATCTTTGTGATTTTTAATTTTTCTAATTTTTGGTCGCTATACTTTATAGCATATCCATCCATTGAAGATGTTGGAAATCTTGGAGAACTGATTTTTGCAACTATATCATTTGCTAAAATTCGACCATATGAGCCCATCAGACTTACTTTTTCTTTTAATCTTAAAAAATCTTTATTGAAGCTCTCCTGCAGGGCAAGTTGTGTTTCATTGTACGGGGTAAAAGCCATCTTTTAACTCTCTTTATTTTGTTTTTTAGTTTTCTTTGGAAGCAAGCCTTCCAACTCGTAATTTAGTGCTTTTGTAGATATCATAACTTCCCAAAGTGAAAGAATAAGCGAAATAACCATAGATATCATACTAAGTCCAAAAACTTTTTCACCATAGCTTTGATACCCTAAAAAAAGCAGTAACATGGAAAGCGTGCAAAACAAAATGGAAAGTGTTCCAAAAACTTGCATCCATTTTGTAAGTTCCAACC
>JBKECC010000059.1:0-3120 GCA_047974135.1 Campylobacteraceae bacterium
TAGTTTTCACCCATAGAGAGATTACCTTTGTTTGTTGATGGTATTATAGTTGGATTATATGTTGATGTATCTTCTTTGCTTTCACAACCCAAAAAAAGTAGAACAATGAGTAAAATTATAAATTTTTGCATATAACACATCCTTTACATGTAAACTATTTTTTAAATAAATTTTTGTTTTCTGGATTGTTTAAAAGTGCTTCCATTGAGCGTTTTGCTCCACTTTTTTTTACTTCCTCTTTTTTCTCTTCAACCTTTTCTTTTTCTTGTTTTGGCTTTGCGATAGACATATTTAAAAAGATTGGTGTTTCATTTATAGATACTTGCAAAATAGTACCGATTGGCATGCTTACAAATGCCGCTATATCCTCCTCGCCAAATCCAGCTTCAAAGCTAAGTACTCCATTTTTTAATGTAGTACTTGCAAGCGTGTAGCCCTCTAACGCAAAAAGTGTGATTGGCTGAAAACTTTTGCTTATGTTTTTTGGCAGTTTAGGCTCGAAGCTCACTTGAGCCATATTTACCAAGATATTAAAAGGTATATCTTCTTGTAAAAGTAGTCTTATAGTCTGGGAAAGTGAGGTTTGCACAGTTGTTACAAACTCATCTTTTTCTAAAAAATCGTGTAGCGTCATTTTTTATAACTCCTTAAACTCATTGATAAGTTTTTTAACTTCGTTAAGTCCTATTTGCCAAAATTTTTCATCTTCTATGTCAAATCCAAAAAGTTTTACAAGTTCACTAGGTGATTTACTTCCGCCACTACTTAAAAACTCTTCATATTTTTTGTTAAAATCTTTCATGTCACCACTTTTATATAACCCATAAAGTGCTAAAACCAAAAGTTGCCCATAACTATAAGCGTAGCAGTAAAATGGAGTATGTATGAAGTGCGGTATATAACTCCACCAAATCTCATAATTTTTAGTAAGTTCTACACTTTTGCCAAACATCTTTTTACTCTCAGCCATCCAAAGCTTGTTAAACTCTGCTTGTGAAAGTTCCCCTTCACTTTTGTGTACTGCTCTCTCAAAAGTTGTGAAGTTTATCTGGCGATACAAAGTTGCAAATATATCTTCTATTTTTGCACCAAGCATAGCTTTTTTCGCTTCTTTATTTAGTGTTTTTTTAACTTCGTCAAATACAAGCATTTCAGCAAACACAGAAGCAGTTTCAGCAGTTGTAAGTGGTGTATCACTTGCTATATAGCCAACTTTGTAAGATAAAAACTGGTGAATTGTGTGACCAAGCTCATGAGCTAAAGTAAATAAATCTCTTCTTTTATTTGTATAGTTTAAAAGAACATAAGGATGCGTATTTGGTGTTGCTGGATGCGAAAAAGCTCCGCCTCTTTTTGCACTTTTTGGGTAAACATCTATCCAGCCTTCATTTATAGCTTTTTGTGCTATTTTGCCAAAAGTTGGTGAAAAAGAGTTAAAAGTATCAAGCACGATTTTGCAAGCAACCTCATAACTCATATCTTCATCTTTTGCATCTATGGGCGCATATCTGTCGTAATCATATAATTTTTCTAAACCTAAAATCTCTCGCTTTTTTTCATAATACTCATGAACCAAACCAAAGCTTCCCTCAGCAGTTTTAACAAGTGCATCAACGCTCTTTTGCGAGATTTTGTTATCTTTGTGTCTTGGCTCTTCTGCATTTTTGTAATTTCTAAGCTCAAGTTCGGTTTTCAAGTCAGCTCTAACCATGTTATAAATATAACTTAAGAGATGTTGGTGTTTTTTAAGCTCTTTTGTAAAAGCTTCGCTTGCACTTTTTCTAACACTTCTATCTTTGTTTGAAAGAAGGCTCAAAATCTCCTCTTCGCTTAACTTTTTACCATCATGAGAAAATTTCATATTTGAAAAAACTTCATCAAAAAGCCTTGAAAAAGCAGAAGCTCCGGTTTGCTCTTTTTTAAGCAAAACACTCTCCTCTTTTTGAGTTAGTTGATGTGGTTTCTCCTTGCTTAAGCACTCAAGATAGTAACTGTACTTTTGTATATTTTGTATAAAAGTGTCTTGTTTATCTTTTGGAAGCTTGTTAAACTCAAGCTCGAAAAATAGAAGTTTTTCACTTATCTTTGTGTATTCGTTTTGGTACTTAGCATAAAATGCACCATTATTTGTATCTTTTGCAAATTTTAAAAATGCATAAGTCATGATTCGCGATAAAGTTTGTAAAATCTCTTCGTACTCATTCATTGTTTCACCAAACTCAACTAGGCTTAATTTTTTTAAGTTATTTTTGAACAGTTTTTCAAAATTTTGCGCTTTTACTCCAACTTTTTTTACATCTTCGTCTAAATCGTTATCATCTTTATAAAGAGCTTTTAAATCCCACTCTAATGTACTCATATTTTCCTCTAATTTTAGTTTAATCTAAGATTTTATCATAAGTTATCTGTTGTTTTTTTTACATGTAACTCTTATTTTTGGTAAAATTGCCTTTTTAAAAGGATTTTTATGAGAAGAGTTGATTTTAACATAACCCAAAAAGAAGTTTTTGAAGGATTTTTGTGTGAGCAAACCTTTGGAAGTTTTGCTATAAATGATACAAAATATCCGTATATCTTTGTTGTAAATTTTGCTTATAATGCTGGCTCTTTGTTTTTTCACGGAGCAAAGGAGGGGCGAAAATATGAACTTATAAATCAAAACGCCTTTGCCTCTTTTAATGCTTATAAGCCCTACTCTTACATACCTTCTTATTTTGGCAATACAAAATTTGCTTGCGGCGCTACGCAGTTTTTTGCTTCCGTGTTTTGCGAGGGAGAATTAAAAGAGTTAAATGATGATATAAAAAAAGCAAAAGCGCTAAATCTTCTAATGCAAAAACATCAAGATAAAAATAGCTTTTTAGATATTGAAGAAAATTTGTCAATGTACAAAACCATGATGGATAAAACTGCAGTTTTTGAGTTTAAAATAGAAAATTGGAGTATGAAGATAAAAGTTGGACAACAATTAAATGAGGAAAAAAGAGAAAATCTCATAAATCATTTAGAAGATGAAAATAGTGATATATCAAAAGAGACTATTAAAACAATAAAAACTTACATGTAAAGATTTCTCTTTACATGTAACCATTAAAATTATTCAGATTTTGGAGGTGTTGT
>JBKECC010000038.1:0-5699 GCA_047974135.1 Campylobacteraceae bacterium
TGAGTTTTTCTTTGCTTCTTCTATTAAAGATACAAGAGTTGGTGAATTGAAGTTTTTCCACCAAGATGTGTCAATGTTACTTTCATTGTTTGTTTTATTGTTTACATGTAAAGAATTATTATTAGATACAGTGTTAGTGTTTAAAGAGCTTTGATTGGTTAGAGTATTAACACTATTTGAAGATAAATCTTTGCTATTCAAAGAATCTTTTGTGTTTTCTGCTTTACTACTCAATGAAGAGTCTTTGTTATTTGCTACTCTATCACTTGAAATAGAGTCTTTAGTGTTTGATAAAGAAACATTACCGTTTAAAGAGATTTCATCACAAATAAATGTATAACTATCTGGCATTGTGAAGTTAGACTCTAAGTAGGTTGTGTGGGTGGTGCAACCAGTTAGGAGAAACAATCCAAGCAAACTTGCAGTTATCTTTATGTATATGTTATTTTTATCTTTACATGTAAGTATTTTATTTTTCAAATTATTCTCCTGAAAGTGCTACAACTGGGTCAAGAGCAGCTGCTTTTTTTGCTGGCAAGTAACCAAAAATAAGGCCTGTTAAAAAGGCACATCCAAATGCTAAAATCACTGGCATGATTGAGTAAACAACCGTTGTGCCAAATTTACTTATAATATAAGCAGCGCCAAGTCCAAAAACAACACCTATGATACCACCAAGAGCTGATACTATGAGAGCTTCTATTAAAAACTGTTGCATAATATTTCTAGTTCTTGCTCCTGTTGCTACCCTTATTCCTATCTCTTTTGTTCTCTCAGTTACACTTACAAGCATGATATTCATAACACCGATACCACCAACTAAAAGTGATATTGCCGCAATTGAGCCAAGCAAAATCGTTAAAGTATTTTGTGTTGCTTCTATACTTTCCATTAAAGATGCCATATTCATAATACGAAAATCTTCCTTGCTATGTCTTCTTATTAAAAGTTCTCTTATTTGTGATTCTGTATCAGATATTTTACTTACATCTTCAACGCCTATTCTTACGTTTCGCAAGTATTTTTGTCCTATGATATTTAGATTTCCAGTTGAATATGGCACAAAAACAACGTCATCTTCATCATCACCCATAGCAGAAGCACCTTTTTTGGAGAGAACTCCTATAACTTGAAACATCATATTGTCAATCACAACAAACTTTCCAAGTGGATCTGTACTTGGAAAAAGTGCATTTGCTACTGTATCTCCCAAAACTGCTACTTTTTCGTATCTTGCTTCATCTTCTTTTGTAAAAAATACACCTTTTGCGATAGGCCAATCACGAACAGTTGGGTAAGCATAAGAGTTTGCGTTTAGGGTTGTACTTTGATCATTGTTTTCATACTTTACTGTCACACTTTTTCTAGCTTCTGGCATCGCTGCTACTATATTGTCTAATTCATTTATAGCATCAACATCACTTAAAACAAGCGTTGCAATTTGCCCCATACCTCTCGTATTAGCCATGCCAGGAAAAACCATAAGCATATTTGTGCCCATAGAGCTTATTCTATCTACTACATCTTTTTTTGCACCATTTCCAATGGCAAGCATGGCAATAACAGAGGCAACACCTATAACAATTCCAAGAAGAGTTAAAATTGTTCTAAAAATATTTGTTCTAAGGGAGCTTGTCGCCATTTTTATTGATTCAAGTATCTCAAAAAGATATGATGGTGATTTCTTTACATGTAAAGCAAAATCTTTTTTGTTTTGTAAATTTTGGTCACCCTTATCTGACAAAATTTTTCCATCTTTTATCTCTATAACTCTGTGTGCATTTGCAGCAACTTTTGCATCGTGAGTGATGAGAATGATTGTATGTCCCTCACTTGATAACTCTTTTAAAAGTTTCATAACCTCTTCACCACTTTTACTATCAAGCGCTCCGGTTGGCTCATCGGCTAAAATTATCTGTCCACCATTCATAAGTGCACGAGATATAGAAACGCGTTGCTGTTGCCCACCACTTAGTTTTGTTGGTTTATAATCAACTCTCTCATCAAGTCCAAGAGCGCCAAGTAGATAATTTGCTCTTTTAACTCTCTCACTATGGGGTGTTCCGGCATAAATGGCTGGAATTTCCACATTTTGACTTGCAGTTAAGGAGTGAATAAGATGATAGCTTTGAAAGATAAACCCAAAAGATTCACGTCTTAATTTTGCTAATTCATCCTTGCTAAACTCACTTATATTTTTACCTTGAAACTTATACTCTCCACTGCTTGGTCTATCCAAACAACCAATTATGTTCATAAGAGTTGATTTGCCACTTCCAGAAGCTCCCATAATGGCAACAAATTCACCTTGGTTGATAGTAAGATTTATATCATTTAGAACGGTTATTTTATTTTCACCACTACCAAACTTTCGATAAATATTTTTTAATTCAATTAAAGGCTCACTCATCTTGGACGACCCATTCCTGGAGGCATTCCTTGTTGACCGAGACCTCTATTTTGTCCACTTGCATTTGATGAGTTTGGTGGCGTACCTTTCGGTTTATTTGTAGTTAAATCAGTATGTTTTGTTGCTACTTTTTCACCCTCTTCTAATCCTGAAACAACTTCTATTTGAACACGGTTGCTAACTCCAAGCGTTACACGTCTAGGCTCAAAACTATTGTCACTTTTTTGAACCATAACCATACCTTTTGTTGCATCATCTTTTTTTACATCAACTGCACTCATAGGAATAAGCAATACATCTTTGGCTGAAGAGAGCACAAAAAATACTTGGGTTGTCATTGATGTCATAAGCTCACTTGAAGGATTTTCAACATCAAAAAGTGCATTAAATAAAACTACATTATTTGAGATTGTTGGGGTTGGTTCAATTTTTAAAAGTTTTGTTCTCCATGTGTTGTTACTTCCAAGAGTAGTAAAATAAACTTCCATTCCTTTTTTAAGTTTTGTCACATCACCTTCAGAAACCCCTGCATACACAGTAACTGTTTTTAAATTTGCTATAGTTAAGATTGTTGGTGTATTTTGATTTGCATTTAGCGTTTGACCCTCTTTTACATCAACTGAAACTACTGTTCCATTCATAGTTGCATAAATAAGTGTGTACTCAAGATTTGCTCTATTTTCTTTTAGCGAAGACTCTGTTTGAGCTATCTGAGCGTTTATCATATCAATACTTGCTTCTGCCGAAAGCAGACTTGCTTCTGCACTTTGATAAGACTCTAAGCTTGTTGCATCATTTTCTAAAAGCTCTTTTTGTCTACTAAAAGTAATTTTTGCAAGAGCAAGTGATGACTGTTTGTCTTTCAATTGTGCTTTTTGGTAACTCAAATCTGCCTCGCTTGATTCTACCTTTGTTTCTAAAACAGTTCTATCTATCTCTGCAAGCAAATTGCCAATTTTTACCTCATCACCAACTTCTACATGTAACTTCATAACTTGACCAGAAACTTGCGCACCTATATCTACAGAAGACTTTGGTGTGATATTTCCTGTTGCTGTTACAACATTTTCAATATTTCCCTTTGTAACTGTTGAAGTTGCTATGGTTTGATTTGTGTTTGAAGTAGCAAAAAAGTATTTGTAAATACCAAAACCGATTAATCCTAAGATTAAAATTGGCACTAACCATTTTATTTTTGAGCTTTTTTTTATTTCTGACAATGTAGCGCCTTTTTTAATGTAAATTTTTGATTTAAAATATTATCACACGTGAAATCAACCATTGGTTAATTAAGCCATTAACATCATGTTAAATTTATTTTACTTTTTTATATCTTTTGAAAAATAGCATAACACCTGTAATCATAAATAAAGGAAGTATCAATGATGAGATAAACATTAAAAACAAACCTACTTTCCCAAAATACTCACCACTATGCAGTGGAAGCATACTTGACATGAGCTTTTCGCCCAGTGATTTATCATTATATTTTGTGTTAGATATGATTTCTTGTTTATTTAGATTGAACTCTATTTGATTATTTGCTCTTGAATGAGCTGGCTCTTTATCTCTATAGTTAAAATTATAAACTCCATTTGTATCATTTCTTAGAGTTACCGTAGAATAGTCATTGTTAACGCTTTGTTTGAAAAAATCAAACGCGTTATCTAAATTTTGAAAATTGTTTTGGTTTTTGTTTTGTTTAATGTTTTCTTGATTTTGCCCCATGCCTCTTGCAAAACCTTCTCCTTGGGCTCTCTCGCCTCTTGTTTGGTTGCCAAAACCTAATCCACCTCTTTGATTTTGTTCGCTGTTTTGCGTTTGATTTTGCATTGGTGGCATCATTCCTCTTACTGGTTGCTCCACTCCAGCGATACTGTAAAGCATTGTTCTATACCAACCATAAGACCAGTAAAGTCCAGTTAATGACATCCAGATATAAAGTAAAAATACCCAAACACCAAGAGCACTATGAAGTTGATACAAAAAAGCGTAACCATTTCTTTTAAAATCAACCTTTAAACTTTTAAAGAAATTTCTTTTTAGCCTTGACCAATATAAAATAAGCCCAGAAATAGATAAAACAATCAAGACAATGGTTGAAATCGCAACTATATTTTTCCCAATAACGCTCATAGAACCAACGCTCAAAGCTCTATGTAGAGTTAGATTTATCATAAAAAATGAACCTTCTTTTATGTTTGGTAGAATTTCTGCTGTGTAAGGATTCACATAGTAAACGACTCCTCTTCTTCCACCATTTGGATCTGCTGTATTTATAGTTGCTGACGCGGTTTTAGAAGAAGAGATGGTTACTGAGTTTATAACGGCATCAGGTTTTTGTTCTAAAAATCTTTCTATCAATTTTTCTGGTGTGAGCGAATGCGTATCTTCTTTAACTTCAAAAGATTCTTTGTTTAAAAATTGTGTTATATCTTGTCTGTATGATAACATAGCCCCTGAAAAACCTATAACCACTAAAAGTAGACCAAAAACCATACCAAAAATAAAATGTGTTTTAAACCAAAAACCTTTTTTCATAAGCATTTTGCTTTTCCTATAAAGTTAAATATAAAAATACAAAAATATTAATTTTAAAAAAATATTTTTGAAATTCTACTGTTAAGTGTGTCAATAACCAATATCAATTTGTTATCGAAATGTTAATGGAGAAAATAGAGTAATCATGATTTTAAATTGTATTGTAAGATTAGAGTTTGCAAGAGACTAAATCTCTTGCAAATAGTTTTAGAAGTTATAAGTAAAACTTACCCAAAGTCTTCTGCCTTCCATAGAATATGGAGCTGTATAATAAACTAGATTATTAGATGCATTATAGTATGACTCTCTTTTCAAGAAGTCTTTATCGAATAAGTTATAAATAGTTGCGGAAACAGAAAAGTCTTTTGTGACTTGATATCTTGCACCTAAATTAAATAACGTATAATCATCCATAGTGTCACCAAGTTGTTGATACATAGCCAAATCATCTCCTGTTAACGAACTAGGTTTTCCTAAAAACCTATATCTTTCACCTCTATATTCCATTTTAAGCCATGTTTTTAATTTGCTTGTTGTTTGCCAATTTAGCACTGCATTTGCCATATGCTTTGGGGTATTAACTAATTTTGCACCCTTATTTGCTCCACTCTTTTGCTCACTTTCAGTATATGTATAGTTAAGCCCTAAAGAAAAAACATCTAAAAATGGTATAGTCATGCCTGCTTCAAGTCCATAAGTTTCAGCTTCATCGATATTGATTTTTTGTGTATAGTTTCCATTAGGTATA
>JBKECC010000085.1:0-7585 GCA_047974135.1 Campylobacteraceae bacterium
CTGCTATTGCAATCAAAGGTGCAATACACTCAATGATAACAGGATACAAAGAAGAAGAAGAAGTAGCAATACTTCATAGTTCATGGTATAAAAAACTAAAAGCAGAGGGTAAGGTTTAAGAGCCTTACCCTCTTTAATTGGTTTAATGATTTTATAGTTTACATGTAAAGAAATCTCTTTACATGTAAACTATTTTCACTTCCTAATCCCTCTTACTATAAATTCAAGCCAGTTTCGTTTTTTAATATCTTTTGTGCCACCACCCCACTCATCGCTTGCATGTCTTACATCTTGTATAGAGTAAACAGCGTTTGGATTGAAGTGCAATATTATAGGCAAGACTTGATTTATCTCTGCTCTTTTGATAACCATAAATATAACATTTACAGGCCCGTTATTTCCCTCTGCATCTATGACGGTAACGGAACCTTTTTCTCTTAGTTTTGTGATGAGAGAGTGAGAATCTCTTTTAGTGATGATTCTTATAACAACTGCGCCAAGGGCGATTTTACCTTCTATGTAAATACCAAGGTAATTGCCCAAAGAGTAACCAAGAGCGTAAGCAAAAAAGTTTATAGGATTTGTAAGATTTTCCATAACTTGAGTAATCGCAGTAAGCCAGATGCATATCTCAACAAAGCCCAAAATCGGAGCAATGTTTTTCATGCCCTTAGAGACAAAGATGATACGAACAGTTCCTATGGTTACGTCTGTGATTCTTGCTAAACAGATAAGAAGTGGGATGCCGTAAAGTTTAAAGGCTTCGCTACTAAAAAGTTCACTAAACTCCATTTTACTTTTCCTGACAAGTTTTAAGCATTATAACAAATTAAAATGACTTAAGAGGTACTTTTGTTTGCAATGATTTTAATCAACGATTTAGGACAAAAACTCTCTTAAAATACATTAAACTTTTTTAGGAGAATATTATGAAAAACGAATTAGCGATGTTCTGTCATCAATGTGAGATGAGTGCACCAAATGGCTGTGGTTCAAGTGGACAAGAAAAAGGCACCTGTGGAAAAGATGCAACTCTTTCAAGACTTCAAGATACGATGATTTTTGGGCTTAAGGGTTTGAGTGCTTATAGAGAGCATGCAAATGAGTTAAAAGCGCAAACAAAAGAGGTAGATGATGTTATAAGCGAGACTTTGTATTTCACTTTGACAAATGTAAATTTTAACTTTGATGAACATATAGCACAACTTTTAAAAGTTGGAAACGCTGGTGTAAAAGTGATGGAACTACTCTCAGATGCTCATGCAAAAAGATTTGGCGTTCCAACTCCTGTGAGTATCTCGCAAAACAAAGCCGAGGGCAAAGCGATACTTGTTAGTGGACATAACTTGGAGATGTTAGGACAACTTCTTGAAGCCACAAAAGATAAAGGAGTAAATATCTACACTCACTCTGAAATGCTTCCAGCGCACGGTTATCCAGAACTTCGAAAATACATGCATTTAAAAGGTAATATCGGAAAAGCTTGGTTTGACCAAGTAAAGCTTTTTGAAGAGTGGAAGGGTGCTATCATTTTAAATACAAACTGTATTGTGCCTCCAAGAAAAAACTGTGGATATTTAGATAGACTTTTTACATATAAAATCACTGGTGTTGAGGGTGCTACAAAAATAGAAGATGGTGATTTTAGTGAAGTTATACAAAAGGCTCTCTCTTTGCCAAATGTGGACAATTTTAGTGCAAACACAAAGCTTACAACAGGACACAATTATAGAACAATTCTCTCTTTAGCACCAGAAATCTTGGAAGCTATAGCTACTAAAAAGATAAGAAGATTTTTTGTTATAGCTGGCTGTGATGCACCGGGCAAGGGGAGAGAATACTACAGAGAGTTAGCGCTAAACTTGCCAAAAGATTGTGTGATACTAACAAGTAGCTGTGGAAAGTTTAGATTTAACGATATTGATTTTGGTGTTATTGAGGGAACAAATATACCAAGATATTTGGATTTAGGACAATGTAACGACAGCAATGGCGCAGTTAAAATCGCTCTTGCTTTGAGTGATGCGCTGGGTATTGCGGTAAATGAACTTCCAGTATCAATAGTCCTTATGTGGATGGAGCAAAAAGCTGTTATCATCTTACTTGCATTGTTTAGTCTTGGCATAAAAAACATACATGTTGGACCAAAAGTTCCAGAGTTTTTTAACCAAGCTATAGTTGACTTTTTGGTAGAAAACTTTAATCTTTCACTTATCGGCGATGTGCAAAGTGACTTAAAAAAGTTTTTAGGATAAGTTTTAATTTCTTTACATGTAAACTTTTACATGTAAAGAAATTTCCCAAAATTATGGTTTAAGCAGTTTTGGATAGTTTTTTGTCTGTTTTTTTGACTAATTTTAGGTCAAAACCAAGGTTTTCAATAACCTTCAAAATGGTAGAAAATTTAGCTTCGGTATTTTCACTCAAAGACTTATATAAACTCTCTCTCCCAACCCCAATCTCTTTAGCCATAACACTAAAACCCTTGTTGATTTTTATAGCCTCACTAAGAGCTTTTTGTTTTTCTTTATAAGTGCTGTCTTTATCATTAAAAACTTCAATTAAAAAAGCGTATAAATCTTCCTGCGTTTTCAAGTATTTTGATAAGTCAAATCTTGATATTTCAGAGTTTTGTTGAAATTCATCTTTTATTAATTTTTTCATTTTTTTACCTTTTTTATCTCTTCTAAAATTAAGATAGCTTTTTCTATATCTCTACTTTGAGTTTTCTTATTTCCAGCATTTAAGATTATCATCTCTTTATCTTTGATGTAAATATGAAAATATAATCTATATCCACTTTTAAGTTGAAACTTTAACTCACTCACCCCGTCTTTTAAATATTTATACTCTCCTAAATTTCCTGTTTCTTCAATCCTTAATATCCTTTTAAGATACTCATTTTTGCTTTTGTATCTTTTAACGTTATAAGATAATCATCGAAAAATTTTGTTGTAAAAACTATCAAACGAGTCCTTTTCATGTGGAAATTGTATCTTTAAGGATACAAAAAGTCAAGTAAACTTTTACATGTAAAGATTACCAATTCCAGTCTAACTCTTTATTGTAAGTGATATTTAGGCTTTGCGAGAGTTTTTCAAGTTCATTTATAACTGCAGATATGTCTTCGATTTTATCTTTTGGTAAAATTATAGAAACTCCGCTATTTAACTTTATAAATATGTGATTTTTTATCTCATTTATACATTCAATTTCGCTTGTATTGATTGAAGAGTTAGCACTTTTTGTACTAGTTTTTAAAAATTTATCATCAAGTAAGAGAGTAATTTCTTCATTTAAAGCCTTTGAAAAATGCTCTCTTATGCTAAAAAGGTAGTGTTTTTTATAACGAAACTTGTTGTATTTTGGATAGAGAAAAAACCACAAAATAGCCAAAACTACAAAAGAGAGATAAAAGATAACGTTTAAGTTTAAAACATAACCAGCGATGGCGATGACGGTATATATAAGTGGAAGTACAAGCTTGTCAAAAAGCATCATTTTTTTGACCCTTTTTGACTTTGAAGCCGTGTAGAGTTGGAACTCCAAATAATCATTTTCATCAAGAAAATATGTTAAATTTATCAAGTTTTGCCTTTACATGTAAAGATTTAAGCGCTAACTAACTCTTGAACTTCTTCTTTTCCAAGTAAAATCTCTTTTTTCATCTCTTTTTGCTCTCCGCCTTTGTGGATATACATGAGTCTTGCTGCTTTGATTAAGTTTTCAGACAAATCGTAAACGTAAGCGGTGTCATTCATGAAAGATGTTCCCATAAGAGGAGTTATCTTATTTGTTCGTATGAGTTGATTTATGGTTTTTGTGATAGAAACTTCAAATTTTTCGGCTAAAATCTCAACTTTGCTTAAGAGAACAAGGATCAAATCTTCCTCTTCTGTACTAAAGATTTGATTGAAAATACGCAACTGTTCTATCAAGTTTTCTCTTATTTCATTGTATCCATCTTTAATGTCGCCGTTTTGACTGTTTAGGTATTTATTTAAGTTTTTTTGCATATGTTTTATACATTTTAACGCTTCTATGATGTACTGCGATGATTTTTGTAAATCAGATAAATCTTTAACGTCTTCAGCGCTTTCAAACTTACTTTGAGCAAGAACTATGAAGTTTACTATTTTGCCATAGATGGTTTTCACTTTTTTTGTGTACATTTCATCAAAATTAAACTCTGTAACTTTTACTCTTGAAAGCAAAATCTCTTTTGGCGTTAAGTTTGAGTTTAGGTCATTTGGTTTTATATAGATACCATAACACATGATTTCAGAAGCATTTTGGTACATGTTGCAAATCTCTTTGTGAGCAGTTTCTCTTGCAGCATTTACGTACTCAAGCGCTGAGTTTGAGATAAATTTTACATCTTCAGGTAAATCCTCTTTTTTCACTCTAGCTTTTACAAATTTTTCTACTAAAGTAGCGATATTTTCAATAAATGGAGTTAGCATCACAACTCCTAAAATGTTTATAGTTGAGTGAAATATAGCAAGTTTTAATCCGTAATTTTGCAAAGAGATGCCAAGTAAAGAGGCAAAAAGGTCAACAAGTTGCATTAATTGATTTAAAAAAATTACAGATAAAGAGCAGATAAATATGTTAAAAATAAGGTAAATGATAGAGAGTCTTTTGCCATTTATATTTGCTCCAAGTGAACTTATAAGAGCCGTAAAAGTTGTTCCAAGGTTAGCTCCTAAAACGATACCTAAAGCATTTGGATAGCTTATCTGCTCCATACTGACAGCAGTTATGGTTAAAACGATAGTTGCAAGTGAGGATTGGGTGACGATAGTTAAAACTGTTCCAATAGCAAAAAATATCAAAACTCCCCAAATTCCATCAACGGAGTATCTTGACAAGTCAAAATTATCTCCCAATGCTTCAAATCCAACTTTTATGTAGTCAACTCCTAAAAACAGAAAGCCGATTCCTATAAAAACTTTGCCAATACCTTTGAGAGTTGCTTGTTTTTGTATGAGAAAGATAACGCCAAAAACTATGATTGGCATAGCGTATTTTGATATGCTGATTTTTAGCCCAAGTCCAGCTATTAACCATGCACCAGTTGTTGTTCCTATTTGGGAGCCAAAAAGTATGCCGATGCCTTGAACCAAGTTAATAAGTCCAGCACTTAAAAATGAGATTGAAAGAAGTGATATTAATGTGCTTGACTGCATTAGAGTGGTTGTAACTGTTCCAAAAAGTATACTTTTATAAGTTTTATTTGTGTATCTTTTTAGGATTCTCTCCAAAATACCACCACTAAAAGATTTAAATCCTTCGCCCATGATGAGCATTCCAAATATAAATATTGCTATGCCAGCACAAATTTGTAAAAAGTTAGAATTTTGAAAAAATAGATAAGAGAGTACCAAAAGTAGTACAAACAGCAGAATTTTTTGCATAATAACCACCAAAATTGTAATAAATAAGTTATTTTATCACACAAAGCAAATTTAAGCAAAAATTTAAAAAAAGTTACATGTAAAGAGAAGTTTACATGTAGAAAATATGGGGTTTGGCTATTTTTTGTTTAATTCTTTTTTAAGTTCATTGTTACTTACAACACCTTTTCCATCACCATGAACCATAGCAGGAATACAGCTTGTACAAACATGAATCTCTTCATTTTCATAAACACCTTTGATAAATATAGTATTTGGTGCTTTATCTGTAGATTTGCCACAAATGTTGCAGTAGTAGATTTCATTTAAAAACATCTAATTCTCCTGTAATTTTTGGATAATTCTATATTTTTAATACAAAATTTTTGATGATTTGTATCAAGATGCGCTATCTTTTAAACTAAGACATTTTTCTATCTGTTTGTCGATAGCTTGTATCAAATCTTGTAAGTCGCTTTTTGTTTTTTCATCATCTGCTATTTTGAGTTTTAAAATGGCTTCTTCTTGTCTATCTTTTAGTTTTTGAACCAAAGATTCAACATCGGCATCCTCTTTTGTATCTATGCCAATCAAATTTTTAAGAGAGGCTAAAAAAGAACTATTTTGGGGCATCTGCGCATTACCTCCTAAGATTTTTAGGTAATAAAATGTTAAAAAACACTGACTGAATATTTTTTGATTATAACATATAATGATTACATATATGATGACAAAAATAGATTATAAAACTTACATGTAAAGATGGTTACAAAATGATAATTATTATTAAAGTAACTAAGCAAGCTTTTAGGATAAATATATATAATAATAATTATCAAAATTAAATTATGAAGGATACATCATGTCTGTTTTAGTTATAGGTGCAGATGAGATAACGCCAATCAAAGCAGTTCTTGGAAGTTTAGGGGCAAATGAAGTTGTTCATTGGGATGCAAGAAAAAAGAGTAGCGTTAACAGAAAGGTTATACCTGCAGACACACAGTGTATCGTAATGCTTACAAGTTTTCTAAATCATAATACGATGAAACTTTTTAAATCACAAGCAAAAAAGAGAAATATTCCAGTAGTTTGTGCAAAAAGAAGTGTAAGTTGTGTATATAGCGAATACTGCAAGGTTTTTGGACTTACAAACGAGTTTGATTGCGACAATTGTACAAAGAAAAGCTAAATGTTGTTTGGTTTTGAAAGAGTAGAAAATGAGTGGAGAGAAAAAACTCCAGCTCTGTTTAAAAATCTGCCAAGAAGTGAGCGAAGAAGACTGTTTTTAAGCCAGTATAATTTTTGTGTTGATAGCGCTGAGCGTATAAAGATAAAAGTAAATATAAAGCAAAATACGCTTTTTGAAACGTTTAACAAGCAGATTTTATCACGCCTTAAAAATCAAAATAGACTTTCTCCTCACCCAAAAAATATACTTTTTGATGTGTATTCGGCAATTTTGATAAAACTCTTTACATGTAAAGAGTATGAGAAGATAAAAGAGATAGTTGATAAAAACATCATAACTCCAAAATATTCAAAAGCAAAACTTATACATAGGATATTTGCTGGCGAGAGAAGTGGTATTGTTTTTGATGCAAAATCTCTTTTTGGGCAATTTGTTTTTGAGAGAATAAAAATCAGAAATAAAAATAGAAAAGTATCTATAAAAGATGATTTGATAGTGATTGAAGATGAAAATAGAAAATGCTTGCTTGCTGTTATGCTCTGCTTCAAAGAGATGACAAAAGATAAGATTCATTTGGCAAAAGAGGAGATAAATCAAGGTTGGAATTACATCAGCAAAAGCGATGTACCAGCACTTTATCTAGTTTTTCCAAAAAATGAATTTTTTAAAAGACATATCGAGATAAAAAATCCTTGTTTTACAAATTCATCACTAAAACTTGTTCCTTATTGTATTTAAACGTTTAACTTTATATAGGAGAAAAAAATGTCAATAGCTATTGTTTATGGTAGTTCAGGTGGTAACACAGAAGATGTTGCTAAACAAATTAAGAAAAAACTGGGTAAAGAAGCAACTTTAATAGATATCGCAAGAACTGATGCAGATACTTTAAATGGATATGATAAATTAATCTTGGGAAGTTCAAGCTGGTATGATGGTGAGTTGCAAGATGATTGGGACTCTTTTGATAAAAATGCTCTAGATCTGTCTGGAAAAACAG
>JBKECC010000105.1:0-2115 GCA_047974135.1 Campylobacteraceae bacterium
GTCGCCCATCGTTAACGCATCTAGTAAAACGATATTCATCTCTTACCCCTTTATAATATGACTTACAAATTTAGCAAAATTATCTAAAATTTTGCCGCCTCTTCTAAATCCAAGTCCACAAGCTTCGTATGCAAAAAATACGCCAGCTTGGTAATTGTTTCCATCTTTATCTTTTGGGAAATCTACAAATTCTTGGTATATCTTTTTAAAGTTGCCATAATCTCCATTTGTCTCTTCAACCGTTCTTCCAACGCTATCTTCGATTTTTATATTTGCGCCCTCTCTACCAAAAGATGGTTTTAATATTTGCGTTTTACCAACAAGTGGTTCAAAAGAAGATTCTAGTAAAAGTGGGTGATTTGGATATAAATCCCAAAGAATTTTTAGCATTCCTTTGCTCTGAAAAAGTAGAGTATAAGCTGGGTTTAGCAAAATGCCTACTTGGTTTTGAACTATATCTTTTAGGATAAGAGCTAAGTTTGGCTCTTCTATAGCTATATTTTCCCAAGGTATGAGTTTGAACCAAAATTCGTAATTTGTCTCATCTTTGAAAACACCATCTTCAGAAGAAAATTGTACCTCATCAACATATGCAAACTCATTTTCAAAACCTATCTCGTTTGCTGCACTTTGTAAAAATTTAGTTGTTACTTCATCTTCAATACTTCCAGCTATTGGGCTAAAGAGTATCTTCCAACCTTGATAATATTTTGAAAAATCAGCAGTATCACCGTGTAAAACGACCAATCTTTTTAAATTTTCTTTTATGGCTTCATAAATGTTGTTAAATTGACTTGATTCATTAAGACCATTTTTCTTTAAAAGAGCCCATTGAACTATTGCACTCTCATAAAGAAGCGTTGGGGTATCCGCGTTAAACTCTATAAGTTTTATAGGTTTTCCATCAACTCCTCCGGCAAAATCAAATCTTCCGTAAAGATGCCAATGTACATCATTTTCCCAAGACATCTTAACTACTTCTATTAAGTTAAAAGGGATGTCAAGCTCATGAAAAAGATTATTATCAATAACATGCTGTGCTGCTTCAACATACATGTCATATAGTTCGTTTGCAGCTTCGTAATAAGCTTCTGCTTCATTGCTTGTTATAAGAACTAACTCATCACTAACATAAGGAGTGTTATCTAAATCTGTATGCCAAAAAAAGTTTATCTGTTCAAAATATTCTTTTGTTAATGGTTCTACTTTTTGCAAACTTACCATACTCATCCACCTACGCTTGAAGATGAACCAGAACTTTTTGAGCCACCACTAAAAAATCCACCACTTTTTTTAGAAGAACTTGTACTTGAAGCCGCAGTTGATGCTTTGTTGAAACTATCCACGCTTCTTGAGTAGGTTTGAGGTGATTTGTAGTTTGTTTGTCTTTGCTGTTGATAGTTTTGGTTATTGAAAAGTTTTCCACCTATCCAACTACCAAGTATCGCTCCTGCTGCACTTGCTAATATAACACTTCCAAGTGACGGAGTTCCGCTTGAAACCTGTGAATTTGTAAGCGAAGATGTTCCGTCATTTATCTTTGTTTCTTCTGCTTTTAAAAGTGTATCGATTTCTGCTTGAGATAGAATCCTCTCAGTGCCATTTATATCTTTTAAAACAACTCTTGTTACATCACTTGGATACTCTTCTAAAACTTTGTAAACACCAGGAGATGTCTCTTCTATGATAACAAAAGCCCCTTGTTTTTGTGCAACTTCTTGCGTTGTTTTATCATTACTTTCACAACCAACTAAACCAAACAGAGCAACTGCTCCAATTCCTCCAGCAATCGCGTAATCAGAAATTTTTCTAATATATTTCATATTTATCCTTTTATCATCTCTTTTATATTTTTGTTGCCTTTTATGTATATGTCGCCATCCTCTTCAGATACATCCTCGTCTACTCCTACAAACTCCTTAACCTGTGACATTATCTTTTTCTTTTTCTTTTTCGAATAACCTTTTTCTTTTAAAATAGTTTTTAGTCTGTACCAATCACTACTTTCATCATTTTCACTGTCTTCTTTTATAGCTGTTTCAAACTCTGCTTCGATTGTTTTGTTTTCTAACTCTTTTGTGTTAGCAAGAAGAGTTCTGTTTGCTAGTGCTAAGA
>JBKECC010000109.1:0-8809 GCA_047974135.1 Campylobacteraceae bacterium
GCCTGTAATGACTGATTTTAGTCATTTGCTTTTTGATGAAAAAATGCTAAAAAACATTGCGATTCTTTTTGATGATAAAGCAAAGATATATCACAGTGCAAATCCTGATTTTTTATATAAAATCAATATGGACATTAACAAAAAAGATACGATGTGGGCATATAGTTCTGATGGCTACTTGAAAGAACTCCAAAATGAAAAAGGGCAAATTTTCCGCCTTGGTGATTATGGAAAGTTCAATAAAATCCTTGGTATTCGTTAAAAATTTTACATGTAAAGGGTACGTATGAAAAAATTTGTTTTAATCATCTCTCTTTTTGTTTCAAGTATTTTTGCAAACAATAACACATTAAACGAGCAAAAATTGTGCGAAAAGGGCGATTTTTTAGCTTGTGAGAGAGTTGGGTTTTCATATGAGAGTGGAAAATTTGAAGATACTTTTGATGAAAAAAAAGTAGATATAGACAAAGCTATCTATTTTTACAACATCGCTTGTATCGGCGATATTAAAACAAGTTGCGCGGCAATTGCTGAAATTTACAAAATCAAAGCATTCGAATATCAAGATAAGTATATAAGTTATAACGAAAAAGCTTGCAAATTAAAAAATAGTTGGGCTTGCAATGAACTTGGCAACTTTTACGACTCTATAAAAAATTTCAAAAAAGCAAAAGATTACTACGAAAAAGCTTGCAATCTTAAAAATGAAGCAAGTTGTTATGAACTGGGTGTTTACTACAAAATGGGCACTGGAGTTACTCAAAACATAGACAAAGCTATAAGTATTTTTACCTTTACATGTAATGGTGTTGAAGAGTATAGTTGTAAAGAACTTGGTGAACTTTTGATAGAGAAAAATAACTTAAAAGATGGAACTTTTTATATGAGCAAAGCTTGCAAAAGTGGCAATAATGATGCTTGCAAAAAGATAGATAAAATGAAAAAAGATGGGCTAATCACAATAAAAAATAGCAATATTACAAACCTAAAAGTTTGGAGTATCTCTCAAGACAACCAATCTTTAATAGTGGATATCAACGATCCAAAAACTTTAAAAGATGCGGCAATATTTTTAGATGATAAGGTTGAGATTCTTTTTGAGGTAAGTCCTGATTTTAGATATATTTTAGATGTTACTATTGATGGTAAAAACAAAAAATGGTTATACAGTATCGATGGAAATTTAAAAGAAAATCAGCAAATTTTCCGTCTTGGTGATTTTATAGGATTTAATAAATTCATTGGTATTTACTAAAATAGTTTACATGTAAAGAGGAAAAATGAAAAAAATATTTAAAGCATTTATGATTTTACCTTTTGTGCTTTTTCTTTTAAAGGCAGATGTCAAAGTAGAAGATGAATGTAGCAAAAGCGTGATTGATGGCTATTTTGAAAACGATAAACTGGAGCAATTTAACAAACCATTTGAAGAGAAAAAATACACAAAACAGCTTCAAAAATGTTGTGATAAAAACAACAAAGAAGCTTGCAACCGATTAGCTAGAAATATACATTTATACAAAGGATACAAAGATGCAATGCCAACGTATCAAAAAGCTTGCGATTTAGAAGAGGTAAACTCTTGTGTGTTTCTTGGGCAGATTTATGTGTCAAAAGAGGATGAAAGCTCTTATAAACAAGCAGCTATTTATTTTAGTAAAGCTTGCAAATTAAAAGACATAAACTCATGTAGCGCGACTGGAAATATTTATGAAAACAATCTAGATAATCCACAAAAAGCAGTGGATTCATACGAGGTTGGTTGCGAACTTAATGATGAGAGATTTTGCTTTGATATGGCAAGAGTTTATATAAAAAACGAGAAAAAATTAAACGTTAGTGAAAAAGTTTTTATGGATTTATGTGAAAAAAAAGCGTCTAATGCTTGTTTTTATTTAGGATGGAAGTACAAAAATATAGACTTTGAAAAAAGTTTAAAACTTTACGAAAAAGCTTGTAAATATGAAAATTCATCTGGTTGCATGGAACTTGCAAAATATTATGAAAGTACAAAAAATATAGAAAAAGCAAAAGAGTATTATAACCTTGCATGCTCTCTTCTTTTAAGCGATGGTTGCGAAAATGCTAAAAGGTTATATAAAACAAAATAATCTTTACATGTAAAGATTATTGACTATTTTACTCTTTAGATAGGTTTTCAAAAAATTCATAAATTCGCTTTTGTAAAAGCATCTTATCTTCTGGTAAATTTTCACCAAAAAATCTCTTTAATTGCTCTAAATTTACCTTTTTTGTCAACTCTTTTCTCATCTTAACATCTAGTAAAATATCTTTTATAAACTCATCATAAATAGTGCATTTTCCCTTTAAGATGACTGCTATATAGTTTTTTACGGTATGCACTAAAATCTCTTGTCTTTTTTTATCGTCAACATAAGTCTCATTTGCAACATCTCTTAAAAGTGCAAAATCATACTCTTTTATATCTTCTACCAATGGTGCCATTATCAAAGCATAAGTTTTTGCACGAAACTCCAAAGAGCGGTGATGATACAAAAATACTTCACGAAATGATGAAAAAAACCACGTTTTGATGCTCAATTTTAATCCTTTTATATTTACATGTAAGAAAAATTAGTTTTTAAGACAAATAAAGGTAAAATCCTATCCGCTCTTCCTTAGACCTGTGCAATGATTTTGTTTGGCAACGCTTCAGGGTGGGAACACAGCAGAGCACTGAATTTTTTCATGTGCCGCAGTAATCTTGGGAAGGGTCCTTTAATCTTTATAATATTCGTCAATTTTTTCAGCCAATTTGTAAAAATCAACCTCGCCTGCTTTGCCTTTTTCTTTTAATTTCTCTTTTGTTGTAGCTTTTCCTATCACTAACTCTTTTGATTTTACTCCATAAGCAACGGAAATCGTAGCTTCTAAAAACGCAGCTAATCTATCACAATTTTTAAGTGCAGCCCCATCGATAGCGTTAAATTTGTTTTCATTGTACCCATCTAAACTTGTAACTGGAGTTACTTTGCCGTCTTTAATGACTCTATTTTCAAATTCATCTTTTTTACCATCTCTAATGCCAAGAATATACATAAACTCTTCTCTCATCAAGCTTGGAATATTTGGCAAAATCTCTGTCTCTATCTTTTGCATTTCAAACTCGTTGATAATCTCATCAAGCCCACTAACAGAGTATTTTACAGGACTTATGATATCTCTTGTAAGAGCTTCTGGGAGATCATGAAAAAGAGCACTATAGAAGTTATTTTCCAATCTTTTTGGGCAAGCTTTAATTTTCAATGAGTAAAAATAACCCAAAATCGCAACTATAAGCATGTGACCTAAAACTGAAGTTTCAGGAATTCTTGGAGTTTGAGCCCATCTTGTTTGAAAACGAAGACGACCGCTTAAATCTACAATTTTGGCAAGTTTTTTATTTAATGCAATTTTTTGAACACCATTTAGATTGTAGTAATCTTCTAACTCTTCTTCGACTGATTTTTTAACTCTATCTATATCGCTTAAAAATCCACTTGTTTGATAAACTATCGAAAATTCCCATCTTGTAGATAGATAAGAGGCAGCTTTGAGTATAAATCTCTCTTTTACATGTAAAGAGTTATTGCTTAAATACTCTTCAAATCTTTTATAAAATGCCCCATCTTCGATGTCTATAAGAGAATCTTTTAACTTATTTAACACCCAGCCATTTATCTCTGTTGTTTTTTTCTTTAATGCTTGATGAAAAACATCGGGACGAATGTCAGTTACAACTACACGGCGCAAAAATTCAAATATGCCAGCTTCTATTAAAATGCTCATATCAATCTTCTCATCCTCTTCACATTTTGCAAGAAGATAAGCGATGATAAATTTATGTGCTTGTTTATCAAGTTCTACAAGTTCAACCATGCGTGGATAATCGTTCCAGCGCTGTATAGAAGCAGCTGAAAAGAGTATATCAATAAGTTTTGGACTTAACATTTTTCTAATTTCTCTGAATCTATCTCAATAACTGTATGAACATTTCCTCTTGGCTTAAAATCGCCAACGATTTTCATCCATTTTGGTTGTAGTTTTGCACTCAAAGTATCGTAAATCTCGTTTATGCTTGTTTCATGAGAGATATTTTTATACATAAAGCTATTTATATAGAGTTTTATGGCTTTTAACTCAACGACAAAGTCATTTGGTATATACTCTAAATAAATCGTTGCAAAATCAGGATATCCGCTTCTTGGACAAAGACACATAAACTCTGGCAAGGTTATCTTAATGACATAGTTTTTTTTATGTTTATTTGGCCAAATTTCTAAATCTTTTTGTACATCAAACTCTTTTATCTCTTTTTCGCCGTATTTCACTATTTTTCCTTTTTAATTTCATTTATTGCTTTTGGTTTATCATATAAAAAACCTTGAACAAGGTCTGGATTTGAACCAGTTAATAAATCTTCTATTCTACTTTTATCTACAAATTTTACTAGAGATTTTATACGCAAATGTCTCATTAAATCTATCAAAGATTTTAACATTTGAAAATAACTATTTTTATCTATATTTTTTGTAAAACTAAGATCAAAAGCAACTATATCAAACCCTACATCTTCTTTTAAATACTCTAAACCTACATCATTTAATCCAAACTCATTAAATGCTACCATAAAACCTAACTCTTTATACTCTTTTATAATCTCTTTAAATCTTGGAATATCATCATATATTCTCTTTTCGCTGAGCATAAAACAAACTTGTTTTGCCTCTATTTGGCTTATTTTTAGCATCTCTTTTAAATTTACCAAAAATCCACTATTTCTAAAAGATACCGTTGAGATTTTTACCATAATTTTTATATCTTCATATTTTGATGATATTGTCTTCATCTCATTAAATATAGTTTTTAACAAAAATAGGTCGTATTTTATCTCATATCCACTTTTATTTATAGATTTAATTATCTGATTTTTATTTAAAATTTCATAATTACTTACATGTAATCTATCATTTGCCATAAAAAAATATGGATTTTCTTCGTGTTTTTTATACTTATAAACACCTTGATAAGAAATAACAAAATTTTGTCTGTTTATAGCATTTTTAATCAAAGTATCAAACTCGTCTGGTTTTAAAAGTGTGTTTGTATTTTGTTCTTCCTCTTTTGTAAGGGATATGAGTTTTGCTATTACATTTTTTATACTTTTATCATAAGAAAGCTCAATGACTGAAACATTTAAACTTACCTCTATATTATAAATACCATCTCTTGCTATCTCTTTACAGTAACCTTTTAAAAGATGAATTAACTGTTTTTTACTTTCACTATTCTTGAAAATAAGTAAAAAATTGTTATCTTGATATCTTCCTATTGGAATATTATTAAACTCATTTTTTATAAGATATCTATTTAAATTATCAACCAATTTTTTTAAAACTATATTTTTTACTTCAACACTATAACTCTCTTCAATGAAAGTTATATTTTCCACAAAAAGCATTGCCACAAAACCGTTTTGTTTTTTTACATGTAAGACTTTTGTTAACTCTTTTGTTATGCCTGCACTATTAAACGCTTTAGTAGAATTATCAAGTATTGAGATATTAAAACTGTTATAAAGAAGATAAAAAACGTAATATGTATAAATCATCGCCAAAAATATCATCAAAACAAAGGTATCATCTTTTATATCAAATATTTGGAAAATAACGACATAAAAGATAATAAATCCAAAGAAAGGGAAGGCTATTTTTAGCGCTGTTTTAAATCTAGTCTGCCTCTCTTTAGATTCTGAATATAGCATTTTACACGTCTAAATATTTCACATCTTTCGCATGATCTTGGATGTATTGGCGTCTTGGTTCAACTTCATCACCCATAAATAGCGAGAAAGTATCACTAGCACTCTGTGCATCATCAATGTTTATGCGAAGAAGTCTTCTGTTTTCAGGATTCATAGTTGTTTCCCAAAGTTGTTCAGGGTTCATCTCACCCAAACCTTTATATCTTTGTATATATGCACCTTTTTTAGCATTTTTTTCAATTTCATCAAGAGTTTCAACAAAATCTTTATCATCAAATTTTGGCATAGATTTTTTCTCTATTTTCTTATAAATATATACTGCTTCTTGAAATATAGGATTTGCAAACAGGTCATCATTGATATTTAACTCTTCTAATCCCTCTTTTGTTTGAATAAAGAGTTGAATCAAATCATCATTTACTGTGGTATTTAAGATGTTATAACCCTCTTCTTTTATAAATCCTTGTATATCTTTATAAAGTTCTTTAAATGGCTTTCCTACTAAGTCTGGATTTTCTATTAATCTTCTAATAATTGAAATCACAGAAAATCTCTTTTGTAATTCATTTAGAGCATTTCTATAAGCTGATACAATTTTAAAGAAATCAATCAAATCTTTATGACCAAAATCTTTAAATTCCATATTTTCAATACCGTTTTCAATCAAAAACTCATTCATAGCTTTATCATCTTTTAGATAAATCTCTTTTTTGCCTTTTTTATAACGATAAAGTGGTGGTTGAGCCAAATAAATATATCCATTTTCAACTACAGGACGTAAAAATCTAAAGAAAAATGTTAAAAGCAAGGTTTGGATGTGACTACCATCAACATCGGCATCCGTCATGATGATTACTTTATGATATCTTAATCTTTCATTGTCAAACTCTTCTGCTATACCACAACCAAGAGCTGTTATCATATTTTTAATTTCATCAGATTTTAATACTTTATCTAAACGGCTTTTTTCAACGTTTAAAATCTTTCCTCGAAGTGGTAAAATAGCTTGAAATACTCTATCTCTTCCTTGTTTTGCAGAACCACCAGCACTATCACCTTCTACAAGATAAAGTTCACAAATCTCTGCATCTTTACTTTGACAATCAGCCAACTTTCCAGGAAGTGTTCCAATACTTAAAGAGTCTTTTTTTCTTGTTAAATCTCTTGCTTTTTTAGCGGCTTCTCGCCCACGTGCAGCTGCTAATGCTTTATTCATGATAGCTTTAGCTTCTATTGGATTTTCTTCAAAATATTTAGAAATACTTTCATAAACGTATTTTTGAACTACAGTTCTTACAAAAGAGTTTCCAAGCTTACTTTTTGTTTGCCCTTCAAATTGAGGCTCACTTACCTTTACGCTTACAACGGCTATTAATCCTTCTTTTACATCATCACCTGTTATTTTTACATCTTTTTCACGTGCAGCTGCATTTAAATTTATATAATTTGTTATAACACGAGTAAGCCCTGCACGAAATCCACTTTCATGAGTTCCACCTTCAGGAGTTTTGATGTTATTTACAAAAGAGTAAAATGTTTCACTATATGAGCTGTTATACATAAAAGCTATATCAATACCTAGATTTTCATCTTTTTCTTCAACAAATATAGAATCTTCAATGCGGTAAGGTTTAGCAACCATCTCTTTTTTATTTAAATCAGTAACAAACTGCTCTATTCCACCTTCAAAGTGATAACTCTCTTTTTTACCAACACGGTTATCTTTAAAATTTATAGTTATTTTTGGATTTAGATAAGCAATCTCTTTAAATCTTCTAGCTAAAACATCAAATTCAAACTCTGTTACTTCAAATATAGAAGCATCTGGCCAAAATTCAACAGTAGTTCCAGTTTTTCTAGACTCACCAATAACCTCTAAATCATACTGAGGAATACCTTTTGCAAACTCTTGTCGGAACTCTTTTCCATCTCTTTTAATCGTTACGATAAGCTTAGAAGAGAGTGCATTTACAACAGAAACACCAACACCGTGCAAACCACCACTTACTTTATAAGTATCTTTATCAAATTTTCCACCAGCGTGAAGAACAGTTAAAACAACAGTTGCAGCTGAAATCTTTTCAGTTGGGTGAATATCAGTTGGAATACCACGACCATTATCGGTTATGATAGCTGAACCTTCATTTGTAATCTCAACATTTATAGTGTCACAAAATCCAGCCATTGCCTCATCTATAGAGTTATCAACAACTTCATAAATTAAGTGATGAAGACCATTTATATTTGTGTCTCCAATATACATTCCAGGGCGTTTTCTAACTGCCTCTAAACCTTTTAAAACTTTTATATTATCCGCAGCATAATTACTCATATATTCTCCAAAATTATCTTATTATAGGCATTATAACAGTTATAAACTCTTTTGATTCAACTGTAAAAGGAAGATTTGTATCGTTATATCCAAGTATAAAATTACTATCTTCAATATTTGCCAAAAAGTCTAAAATATATCTACTATTTAGTGAAAGAGAGATATCTTCACCAAGCCCAGTTTCAAACTCAACCTCTGTTTTTGCTTCGATATTGTCGTCATTTAAACTCTCAAAGATAATATTTTTTGATTTAAATGTTAATTTCATTTCAGCAGAAATGATTGAAATTTGTTTAATTGCTTCTACCATTTTTTCACGATTTAATTGAATTCTAAATTTTTTCTCTTTTGGGATGATTCTCTCATAATCTGGAAATTTTCCATTTATTAATTTTGTAAAAAATATAAAATCATCGCTTTTTGCAATCAAAGTATTTTCATCATAAAAAATCTCCATATTGCTAAAGAAAAGTTTTTGTATTTCAAGTATAGCTTTTTTAGGGATTATGATAGAAAGTGCTTCTTCTGTTTTCTTCTCTTTTTTAAATACAGCTAATCTTTTTGTATCTGTTGCTACTAAATTTATATAATTCTCTTTTATATCAGTCAAAGCTCCCGTTAACTCAAACTTTGGGTTATTGTTATCAATAGCTGGAGTTTTCTGTTTTTCTGCTGTTTTAAATTCAGCCGGGTCTAGGTCGAAGTTTGGTTTT
>JBKECC010000115.1:0-6017 GCA_047974135.1 Campylobacteraceae bacterium
AAAAAAGCATACGGACAAAATGTAACTATAAATTTTGAGCAAATCGCAAATGTTATTGGTGTATTTGAGAGAACTTTAGTTACTCCATCACCTTTTGATGACTTTTTAAATGGAGATGATAACGCATTAAATGAAAAGCAAAAAAAAGGATTGAAACTATTTTTAGATAAAGGTTGTACTGCATGTCACAACGGCATAGCAGTTGGTGGAACTATGCAACCATTTCAAGTTGCAGAAAAGTATAAATTTATCTCACTTGGCGGATTTACTGGCGATAAAGATGGCATGGTAAAAACACCAACTTTGCGCAATGTTGAAGAGACTGCTCCATATTTTCACAATGGTGCTATTTGGAGTTTAGCTGAAGCTGTTAAAGAGATGGGAAGCGTACAACTTGGCATAACCATATCTGATGTTGAAGCAAAAAGTATAGCTGACTTCTTAACAAGTTTAACTGGCAGAAAACCACAAATCATCTATCCAGTTTTACCACCAAGCACAGATAAAACTCCTCGTCCTTCAGCGGACTAAAACAAAAAAGTTTGGCATTTTTGCCAAACTTATCTTTACATGTAAGACTTTTTAAATCTCGGCAGTACAACAAGGACAACGAGTAGCTTTTATGTTTATAACTGAAAAGCATTTTGGGCACTCTTTTGTTGTAGCTGGTGCTGCCTCTTTGGTTCTTTTGAATCTATTTAGTTGTTTTATAACAAAAAATATAGAAAAAGCTATGATTAAAAAATCTAAAATATTATTTATAAAAGCACCGTAATTTATAGTAACAGCAGCACTTTCAGCTGTTTTTTCTTTTATAGTTAAGACTAAATCTGTAAAATCAACATTGCCTATCAATACTCCGATTGGCGGCATAATGATATCATTTACAAAAGAGCTTACAATCTTTCCAAATGCAGTACCAATCACAACACCAACTGCCATATCTATAACATTGCCTTTTACTGCAAAATCACGAAACTCATCAATTATCTTCACTTTGTTCCTTTACATGTAAATATTTTTTAATCTGCTATATCTTCAAATTTGTAGTCAACTTTCAAATCGCCATTTAAAAATACAGTTTTTAACTCATTGTCAAATTTGTCTTTGTCCAAATCTTTGACGATGTATTTTTCGCCCACTAATTCTACACCAATTCTACCGCTTTTACTCTTTTTGTTTGGGTCAGTTTTTGGATTTTTGCAAATACCTCTCCACTTTTTATCTATCTTGATAGCACTTGCTTTATAAGCAAATGAGTAAGTGTCACGATTTACTTTTTGCAGAAGAGTTGCTCCCATACCAAAGTTTACATTATCCGCACTCCAGCCCTCTTTTGTTATAAGAGATAAAATCTTATCTATCATCACAAAGTTTATGCCATCTCCCCAAATGATACGGATATTATTTAAAAGTTTTCCATCGTTTGTTAGAGTAAAACCAAAGTTTTTAGCCAAAGAGTTCAAAGTATAAGGTATAAGCTCTAGTGGATCTCCACTATCTGGACGGATAACTATGGTTGCTCCACTTTTAATAACTTTTTCTTTTAGTTCCACTCCCCAAATGTTATCAACTGCATTTATATAATCATAACTATCGCTAACACAAGCTAACATTGCACCGTTCTTTGCAAAAACGTTTAACATATTTGAAAATGCATCTTCCTCTTTGCTCCATGAAGTTACTGTACTGTGCTCCATCGCTGGGATTGAAAAACCTGCGATATTTGCATTGTAATACTTTCTAGCTCCCAAAAGCGCTATAGCTGTATCTGTTCCTCTAAAGTTTAATAAATGCGCCATACCACCAATCATAGCACTCTCGCTTGAACTTACACCACGAGAACCAAAGTCGTGTAATTTAAAAGCTGTATTTTTTGTATATTTTTTTATAATCTCTCTTGCTTTGTATGAGTTTGAAGCTACAGTTGTTGGATACCAAACACGTAACAGTGCAGTCTCTATAAAACTAACAAGCCAACCAAATCTATCATCTGTACTTTGAATGCTAACCAGCGGAATAGATGATGGATAAACCAAACCCTCTTTTAATGCTTTGATTTTTAGTGGAAAATAGCCAAGGGAAAGTAAGTCATTAAAGCCCTTTTCATTAAAAACAAGTCCATGAGCTTCTATAATCTCTTTGGCTTCTTTTATGTCCTCTTTTGTAAACATTTTTGAAAACATTGTCTTTAGGATATATTGCAAACCAAAAAAGCGAATATCTTCGCCAACTCTTGCTTCAATGTAAGAAAATAACCCACTGTTTTTTGGGTACTGTAAAAAGTGAGAGTATTTGTAACTGTCACTATCTAATAAAAAATTCATCCTTTCACCTCTTTGGTGAATTTAAAATCAAGCTCTCCGCTTTGATTAGTACCTTTTACATGTAAAAAACCACTTTTACAAAACCATCTATTTATGGTACAAAATTTAAATATTTGTCAATTTTTGTATGATATGAAAATGGTCTTCAAGCATTGATGAACGATTTTCTTTTACCTTTGAAAGTGGAATCCAAAATGCTTTTTTTGCATCATCTCCACCTTTTACCTTTGGAAGTTCTGCTTCATTTAATTGTAGTAAAAATGCATGAGTTACAGTTCTTCCTCTTGTACTACGTTCTGGTTGGTCAAAAACTTCACTTTTTTTGATAGAGCCAAAAAGAACGCTTTTTGGTAACTTAATCCTTGTCTCTTCTTTTAACTCTTTTATAGCGCTTTGAACGATTGTGAGATTTGCTTCTAAAAAACCACCGGGCAATGCAAAAAGTCCACGTCCTGGATTTCCACCACGAACCACTAAAAGCACATGTCCGTTGCATACAACAACGCAGTCAGTTGTAACAAAGATAGGAGGATAAGGAGCAACTGCCCAAGCTTTTTTCATTTTTTGTATATCTTGATACTCTTCAACTCTCTCTTTCCATTCAATACTTTTTGTAAATTTCTCTAAAATTTCTATAACATTTTGTGGCATTAACTCTTTTGGAATAACACCATTAAACATCTCTTCTCTTATAGTTGTTGCGCTTATGTTTTCATAATTATCAACTTTTTTTAAAGTCCATTGTGGGAAATTGTTTAAGTAGTATGAGCTATCATCTTTTTCATGACCGATGATATAAACATTGTCATATTTGTAGTCGTATTTTGAAACTTTTTCTTGAATTTCTGCAAGCCAAGGAGAATCATCGCTTGGATAATCAGATATAGCTTCTATGAAAGTTGCATAAGGTCTTAACATTTCAAAAACAAGTGCAATAGGAAAAGGATTTTTTATATTTCTAGCTTCGGTTGCAGAACCAACTAATACTAAAACATCACCTAACTCTTTTGCTTGTTTTAGTACATATAAATGACCGTTATGAAGTGGTTGAAATCTACCAATGTAGATGGTTAAGTTTTTCATCAAAGGCTCCCTTTGAAATTTTTAAACAATCCGCTCACCGCAGATTTTGTATTTTATAGCTTTACAACTTTAAAGTTATTTACATGTAAAGTTAATATGATTTTTTAAAGAAAATGCCACCAACTATGATTAAGATAAGTCCTACTGATATGAACATAAGTCCATTTTCAGAGTTAAAGTTAAGTATATCATTTCTAAATTTACTAGAAAAAATAGTCAAAAGCCCAAGAATAACAAAAACAATACCTAAAATTTTTTCAAACATTTACAATATTCCATTTAATATATACTATTCCCAATCGCTTCTTGGCAACTCTTTTTTGCGTATCTCGTTATATAGCTTTTCAACTTGTTTGCTATATTTTTCATATGTAAAGTAAGGAAAGTGAACAAGCCACGCTTTTTTTATAAGTTTTATAGTTATAGCATCTCTAAGCCATGACATAAAATAGTTAAAACAGACAAATACAGCCGAAGTTGCTGCTATAACTCCAACTATTGGGATATGATTATTTACCTCAGGTAAAAAGTGAGAAATAAAAATGAGTGGTATTAACACAGATGCACAAATAAGAGCATAAACAAAATAAGCCTTTGTTATATTCATCCTAAAGTTAAGTTTTGCAGGATCAACAAGCATGCCTTCATTAAAAAGTGCATTTGCTGAGAGCAAATCTTTATATCTCACTGGTTGTTCTGATACATCAAAAATATAATCAATCATTTTATCTTTTAACGACTTTTTACCCATAAAACTCCGATATCTAAAGTTTTGAAACTCTATCTGCTATGATTGAGCCTATCTCGCTTGTAGAACAAATCTCTTTTGCCCCGTAAGCTGAGAGGTCTTTTGTCCTATATCCATCTTTTAAAACATCTTTTACTGCGTCTTCTATCTTTTTGGCTGCACTCTCTTCATTTAGTGAGTATCTAAGCATCATAGCTGCACTTAAAATAGTTGCTATTGGATTTGCAATGCCTTGTTTTGCAATGTCTGGTGCTGAACCGTGAATCGGCTCATAAAGTCCAACTTTTCCACCAACAGAAGCTGATGGTAAAAGTCCGATTGAGCCACTAACCATGCTTGCTTCATCGCTTAATATATCACCAAAAAGGTTACTTGTTAAGATGATATCAAACTGTTTTGGATTTCTAATAAGTTGCATAGAAGCGTTATCCACATACATATGACTTAAAACAACATCTGGATACTCTTTTGAGATTTCATTTACAGTATCGCGCCACAGTTGACTAACTTCTAAAACATTTGCTTTATCAACGGAGCAAACTCTTTTTTTTCTACCTTGTGCTGCTTTGAAAGCTATGTGAGCTATTCTTTTTATCTCATCTTTTGTGTAAACCATAGTATTAAACGCTCTGTTTCCATCATTTTCACGTGGTTGCCCAAAATATATACCACCGATTAATTCACGCACAACAATCAAATCAACACCACTTACAACTTCAGGCTTTAATGTGCTTGCATTTACTAACTCTTCAAATACAGAGGTTGGACGAAGATTTGCAAAAACACCAAGATTTTTTCTTAAAGCTAAAAGTCCGCTCTCTGGGCGTTTATCACGTGGTAAACTATCCCACTTTTCGCCACCAATCGCACCAAAAAGTATAGCATCAGAATTTAGACATCCTTGTGTTGTCTCATCAGGAAGTGGAACTCCTTTGACATCAACTGCGATTCCGCCCATCAAATATTCGTTGTAAGTAAATTCTATATTTTCACCAAAACTTACCGCTTCTAAAACTTTTACGGCTTCATCTATAATCTCTGGTCCTATTCCATCACCTTTGATTAGTGCTATCTTGTATTGCTTCATTAATTAACCTTTGATTTGTTGTTTTGCATAATTTATAAGTCCACCTGAACTTATCAACTCTTGCATAAATGGAGGAATTGGAGAAAATTTATATGTTTTGTTTTTTGTTAAATTTTTTATCTCTCCATTGTCTAAATTTATCTCTACCGTGTCGCCATCTTCTATCTCATCACTTTCGTTTAATTCAAAGATAGGCAAGCCCATATTGAAAGAGTTTCTGTAAAAAATTCTAGCGAAACTTTTTGCTATAACCGCACTTATTCCAGCAGCTTTTAGTGCTATGGGAGCATGTTCACGGCTACTTCCACAGCCAAAGTTTTCTCCTGCTACTATGATATCGCCTACGCTTATTTTATTGATAAAATCAGGGTCTGCATCTTCCATAACATGTTTTGCAAGTTCGCTTGGTTCTGAAGTGTTTAAGTATCTTGCAGCGATTATCAAATCTGTATCGATATTGTTACCAAAATGCCACACTTTTGCTGTTATTTTGCTCATCAAAATCCCTTCTTAATTTTCAAATTGAGGTTTAATTGTATCAAAACTATTTATAAAATTTATTAAATAGACTAATTTGCGCCGTTTTTGTCATCTTTTTCACAAGTTTGACAGCCGCAATCACATCCGCCTTTTTTCTTAAAAAAGAAGTTGTAAACCATGTACAAAATTGCTAAAAATAAAATGCCAAAAATCACTATCTTTTCAATCATCTTATATCCTTTTTTTGTTTTGTCATTATACACATAAAATATCTTTTACATGTAAACTATTT
>JBKECC010000144.1:0-4715 GCA_047974135.1 Campylobacteraceae bacterium
TATTTACAGCTTCTGTATTTTTTAGTGATAGCTTTAGAAAGACTATAGTCGGTTTTTCTAATAGCGTTGTTGCGACTTATGATGATGCAACAAGTTCTGTTTCAAATTTTATAAATGAGCATTTTGACCAAAGAGATGAGATAAGACTTTTAAGAGAAGAAAATAAAAAGCTAAACGAAACGGCTGAACTCTCTTTGGCTTTTGCAAGTAGATTAAACGCTTATCTAAAAGAGGAAAATTTACAAGAGTACAATCCTAAGATGAAGCTTGTTCGTGCTCTGTCTTATGCAAACTTTGAAGATTATAACAAGGTTTGGTTAGAGTTTTCAGGATTTGATAAAGATAAGATTTATGGCTTAACATATCAGGGATATACGATTGGTATAGTTGTCGAGAGTTTAGGAAAACCGCTTGCTATTTTGCAAGAAGACCCAAAGTCAATATTTTCAGTTTATGTGGGAGCACAGAAGATGAAAGGCGTTGCTTTTGGGCTTAAAGATAAGATAGAGATAAGATATATACCACTTTGGAGCAAACCAAGCGTTGGAGATGAGGTATATACAAGCGGTCTTGATGATATATTTTTTGAAGGTTTAAAAGTTGGTAATGTCTCAAACGTTTATGAGGTAGATGGATACTATACAGCCTTAGTTGAACCATATGCAAAAGTTGACGTGCCAAGCTTTTTTCACGTTATAACAAAAGATGATAACAAGAGTTTAGAATAAAGCTAAAAAAAGTTTTATTGTGAATTTTTAGTTTTTACATGTAAAGGATTTAAATGCCAAAGAGAACGGATATAAAAACAATTTTATTGATTGGTTCTGGACCAATCGTTATAGGACAAGCATGTGAGTTTGATTACTCTGGAACTCAAGCGGCAAAAACACTCAAAGAGCTTGGCTATAGAGTTGTTTTAATCAATTCAAATCCTGCAACTATCATGACAGACCCTGAATTTGCCGATAGAACATATATAGAGCCGATAACAACAGAGGTTATTGAGAGAATCATAGAAAAAGAGAAAATTGATGCAATCCTTCCAACTATGGGTGGACAAACTGCTCTAAATGCTGCTATGAAGTTATATGAGGGTGGAAAGATTGGAAATGTAAAATTTTTAGGTGCAAATCCAGAAGCCATCAAAAAAGGCGAAGATAGACAAGCCTTCAAAGAAGCGATGATAAAGATTGGCATGGATTTACCTCAAAGTAGATATGCTTACACTCTTGATGAAGCGTTGAGTGCTGCTGAAGAGATAGGCTTTCCTTTAATCATAAGAGCTTCATATACACTTGCTGGTGGAGGAAGTGGCGTTGCTTACAACTTTGATGAGTTTAGTGAGTTAGCACTAGCTGGTATCGAAGCAAGCCCTATAAATGAAATATTGATAGAAGAATCACTCCTTGGCTGGAAAGAGTACGAGATGGAAGTTATCCGTGACCGTGCTGACAACTGCATCATCGTTTGTTCTATTGAAAATTTAGACCCTATGGGTGTTCACACGGGAGATAGTATAACAATAGCTCCTGCACTAACACTAACAGATAAAGAGTATCAAAAGATGAGAAATGCCTCTTTTGCAATTCTAAGAGAAATAGGCGTAGATACGGGTGGAAGTAATGTTCAGTTTGCCGTTCATCCACTAACAGGACGTATGACTGTTATCGAAATGAATCCAAGGGTTAGCCGCTCGTCCGCTCTTGCTTCAAAAGCAACTGGTTATCCAATAGCAAAGGTTGCAACACTTTTAGCGGTTGGTTTCACTCTTGATGAGATTAAAAACGACATTACAGGAACAGCCGCAAGTTTTGAGCCAGTTATAGATTATATAGTTACAAAAATTCCAAGATTTACATTTGAAAAATTCCCACTTGCAAACTCAACCCTTACAACATCTATGAAGAGCGTTGGTGAAGTTATGGCGATTGGTAGAACATTCAAAGAGTCTTTCCAAAAAGCACTCTGCTCGCTTGAGACTGGACTTTATGGCTTTAATAAAATCAAATGCACTGATGAAAAATTAAAGCAAGAGATAAGAAGAGCAAATGCGGATAGAATACTTTATGTTGCTGAGGGTTTTAGAAGAGGTTTAGAGCTTGAAGAGATACAACAACTCTCATGGATTGACCCTTGGTTTTTAAATGAGATAAAAGAGATAGTTGAGTTTGAGCAAACTATCGATATGGATATACTAAATAATGCAGAAAATCTAAGAGTAGCAAAAACTTATGGTTTTTCTGACGAGATGATAGCTGCTCTTATAAACAAAAAAGATAAACTTGATTTAACACAAAACGATATCTACTTTTCAAGAAGCAAAGCTAACATTAGTTTTGAGTATAACAATGTTGATACTTGTGCTGCCGAATTTGAGGCACTAACACCATATCTTTACTCAAGCACGAATGTTAGTAAACCTTTACATGTAAAAGAGAAGAAAGTAGACAAAAAAAAGAAAGTTATGATAATCGGTGGCGGTCCAAACAGAATAGGGCAAGGCATAGAATTTGACTATTGTTGTGTTCACGCATCTTATGCTTTAAATGACTTAGAAGTTGAAACTATCATGTACAACTGCAATCCTGAAACAGTTTCGACTGATTATGATACAAGCGATATATTGTACTTTGAGCCTATCGATTTTGAACATGTAAGAAGTGTTGTTGAAGCTGAAAATCCTGATGGCATCATAGTTCATTTTGGTGGACAAACTCCACTCAAACTTGCAAAAAAACTAACCGCTATTGGTGCTAAGATAATAGGAACAAGTGCAAGAGTTATCGATATGGCAGAAGATAGAGAAAAGTTTTCTAACTTTATAACAAAGATAAAAATTAACCAACCAAAAAACGAAACAGCTACAAGTGAAACAGAGGCGTTAGAAAAAGCTAACATCATTGGTTATCCGGTTCTTGTTCGTCCAAGCTACGTACTTGGGGGTCGTGCTATGAGGATAGTTTATAGTGATGCTGAACTTAAAAATTACATGGAAGAAGCTGTTAGTGTTAGTAACCAATCTCCGGTTTTAATTGACCAATATTTAGATTCAGCTACTGAAGTTGATGTTGATGCTATATGTGATGGAAAAGACGTTTACATCGGTGGTATCATGCAGCATATTGAAGAAGCAGGTATTCACAGTGGAGACAGTGCTTGTTCATTGCCAGCAGTGAGCTTAAGTGCTGAGATAACAAAAAAACTTGAAGAACAAACAAAACTTATAGCTTTAAACCTTGGAGTTATTGGACTTATGAATATCCAGTTTGCCATCTATAAAGATGATGTATATATGATAGAAGTAAACCCAAGAGCAAGCAGAACGGTTCCTTTTGTTAGTAAAGCAACAGGCGTTCCAATGGCAAAAGTAGCAACAAGAGTTATGTATCAAGGAAACTTAAAAGAAGCTCTAAAATACTACGATACATACAAAGTTGTTTATGAAGACAAAGGTATCTTAAAAGCAAAGATTAAAAATCATATAGCTGTTAAAGAGGCAGTTTTTCCATTTAATAAACTTCAAGGTGCAGATACTATTTTAGGACCTGAGATGAAATCAACCGGTGAAGTTATGGGTATAAGCAACAGTTTTGCTGATTCATTTGCAAAGAGTCAAATAGCAGCAGGAAATATGCTCCCACGTGAGGGAACGGTATTTTTATCATTAACAGATGCAGATAAGTTACATGTAAAGAAAATAGGGGAAAGTTTTAAAAAGTTAGGTTTTAACATTTTAGCAACTGGTGGAACACATAAAGCCCTTAAAAACGCTGGAGTGGAAGCAGAGTTTGTCTATAAGATAAGTGAAGGCAGACCAAACATTGAAGACAAGCTAAAAAATAAAGATGTAACTTTGGTAATCAACACAAGTGACCAAAAGTCAAGTAAAGATGATGCTAAAAAGATTCGCCAATCAGTGTTAAGATTTAAAATACCATACTTTACAACTTTGGCAGAAGCAAATGCAGCAACTATAGCTATTGAAAATATCCAAAAACAAAATCTATTAGAGCCAGTTGCACTTCAAGATTACTTGAAAAACTAAACCTTATGATAGACCCAAAAAGTGTATTTTTAGCCCAGAGCGATACAACTGTTGGGTTTCTGTCTCAAGATAGAACAAAATTAAACAGAATCAAACAAAGAGATGAAAACAAGCCTTGTATCGTTTGTGTTTCATCTTTACATGTAAAGCCTATTCGTGTTTCAAAAACATACAAAAACTTAGTAAGACGTTCCTATAAAACCACTTTTATACTTCAAAATGGTTTCTCTTTTCGTGTTGTAAAAGATGAGCTACACAAAAACTTTATAAGACCATACGGTTGGTTTTACTCCACTTCTGCAAATAAAACAAATGAAAAGTTTGATATAGATTTTGCCAAAAAGAACGCAGATATTATCGTGGAAGATGAGAGAGGTTTTTTTGAAGCAAAACCATCCGTTATTTTAAAAATTGGAAAAAAACGAGTTAAAAAAATAAGATAAAATCTTTTACAAAAAAGCTTTTACATGTAAAAGAAAAAAGCCGAATTTTCCATCTTTTATAACTTTACCATTTCATTAATTACCAAAATGATATAAATGATTGATAAAATTTACAATGTAATTTTTAGTATCAATTGATTATATTTTAATCATAAATATGCCAAATATTTAGTCTTTTTCATACTATAATTTAAAATAATTGAGGTGTAAGCTATGGAAATTATAAC
>JBKECC010000006.1:0-19189 GCA_047974135.1 Campylobacteraceae bacterium
TGTTATAGCAACCTTTCCTACATGTAAATGCTATAATACCAAAGCCAAAAGCCCCTAAAATTAGGGGCTTTAAAAGCTTTTTCTTAATTAAAAAATCACAAATATTTTTACTTTATCACGATATTATTTTGATTTTTAAAAAAGCAAAAGTTGCTTTATTGTAGTTTTTTTCTCAATTTCTCTCTTTTCACCAAGCAAAAGTATCATTCTTTCATACTGATTTTCTGTAACTTGCATAACTCTAATATTTCCGTCACTTGGAAGTTCACACATTAGATAATTTATATTTTTATCAACTATATCTTGCCCTTTACAAAGTCTTACATAAACAGAAAATTGCAACATCATAAAACCATTTCCTATAAGTTTATTTCTAAATTTTGTAGCTTCTCTTCGCTGTTTTTTAGTATTTGTTGGCAAGTCAAAAAATACAAAAAGTCTCATAAATCTTCTTTCGTCATTTTTCATGAGTTATCTAATTTTGGCAAGATAATTTCACTACTTTTTTGATTTTTTGTAGCATTTGCAAGAGAATTGCAAGTTATCAGTGAAGCGTTTTGGAGGGATGTCGTGTGGTTATTTATACAAACTTCTATATTTAAAATTTCACAAAGATAGTTTCTATCTTCTTTTGTTAAAGTATTTTTTCTATCTACAATCTTGTCCACTTGCTCTTCATATCTCTCATTTACCAAAATATCTACAAATGGACGAAATGGCTCTATGATATCGTCTGCTAGGTTAAAAGCGTTTAGTTGATTTTTGTGATGGAGCCCAAAAAATGGCAAAAATCCACAACTAACCAAGTCTCTTGCAACCACGCCTCTTACTATTGCATAGCCATAATTTAAGGCTTTGTTTCTCCAATCATCATCATTTTTTCTATTAAATGCACCAAAAAGATGGCTAAAATACTCCCGCGCAGCGTAACCTTCTATATTTGTACTATCGCCTGATTTTACTTGGTTTGATAAGTTTTGAAGTGTTTTTTCACCACTATATTTAAAATACTTTAAAACATTCGCTTGATTTTTAACTTTTTGTGAAATGATATTTTGCCAACACTGTTTTTTAAATGGCTCACTCCATTTTATCTGCAACTCACTCATAAGCGAATAGCGGCTATGTTGATGAAATGGTAAAAACAATCCATTTGGAATGTGTGAGCCATCACAAGTAAAAACAGAGATATCTTTGTTTGCAAATTCACTCAAAAGTGCAGAGGTTATCGTTATTTGGTTGGTCTCAAGGATGATAACGCTTATATCACTAAGTGGCACAAGTATCTCATCTTGGTTTTTTGCTTCAAATTTTAGATTGTCAAGCTTTAAAGAGAGTTTGCATGGATTTGAAAAAACAACTGTTTTATATCCCATCATTTCATCCTTTTTGTACCAACTCTTTTCTCTTTTTTAACCTCATTTTTTTCTCCTAAAACACCAATGTGATATTTTTTAATCCACTCAAGAGAACCTGTTGAATATCTAAATTTATTTGCATCAAAATTTGCAATATTATGCTCAATAATAACAATTCTACCATCACTTAATGCGTATTTAAAATATCCGCCAACTTCATCTTTTCCTTTTTGTTTTATAACTATATACTCATCTTTGAAGACAGAGAACAAAAACTCAAAACTATCATCAATCAAAATACCTTTTATACTCTTGTTTGGCAACTCTTTTTTTAGAAAATCATTTGAATACAAATATATAAAGTGAATTTTTCCATCTTTTTGAAATACATCTACCCTCTTTATCTCACCAAATTCTGCTAAGCCTTTATTTACTTCAAAACCATCTTTTTTCTCTTTTTTGCTATAAATAGTCTCTTTATGAGCAGCTCCTGTTACTTTTCTTCGTGGAGCAAAAGAGACAAAAACATCACTAAGCTTTGCTTCAAGAGTTGCTCTAAAATTTTCAAACGGAGGGAGCATCACGGCTTCCTTTTTTTTCTCTTCTTTGCTTAGAGTGCTAAAACTATCTATCTTTGCTGAGATAGTTGCAAATTTTTGAACTTCGCTTCTTGAGGTAAATGCGATAATGGTTGCATCTTCTGCGTGGTGGAGATGACTTTTTTCTCTATCTTTTTTATCTATGCCCCATTGATGACGAAGGTTTGAAGTGAGCATACCGTTTATAGTTACAACTGGTTTTTTTGAGCTTGAGCGAAACTGCAGAGAGTTTTCTATAAAGTTTTTGATAAATCTTGTAGCAAATGCAGTGTCATTAAAAGATCTATTTTTAAATTCATTTTCTGAATTTTCATCAAAATTCTCTTTTAATAGTCTTTTAAATTTGCTTTTACTTAATGTTTTTATGCTTGCAATAGAAGCCTTATATTTTTCCCAATCTTTGCCGTTTTGACTAAAGTATTCAAATGGAGTTTTATTTTTCTTTTCCTGATTTTCTTTTGCTAAACATAAAACTCTATTTGCTTTTGAATTGTCCCAAGATCTTGAATATGGAAAAATATGGTCAATTTCGCAGTAACCAATCTCAAGAAGCCTTTCTATTTTTATTGGCACAATTGAGTAGATGCATTGTCCATTTTGCTCTCTCCAAAGAGTATATTTTTCAAGTTCTGCTCCTTTTGGGGTTTTATCAAATTTTTCTATAAAATCTTTAACCAATCTCTCTTTGTTTTCTTGAAACTCTTTTTGTTCTTTTTCTATTTTTTTTCTATCCTTAAAAGACTTTTTTACATCACGAGTTAATTCTACATGTAAAGCATCAAATGAGCCATACTTTCTAATAAGTGCATTTACAACTTTTCTTGTTTGTGAAATCGCTCTTTTGACAACTGGGTTTGTTAGTTCATTGTTTTCATCATCATTTAAAACTCGTAAAAACTTAGCTTTCTCGTTTTGCTCTCTTCCTTGATAAACAATACTAACTGCTTCATCATATCTTTTTGCTTCGTACATGCAAGGAAGTAATTTTTCTATCGCTTTTATACTTAAATTGTTAAATTTACTAAAATTTATATCGCCTAGAAATGCATCAACAACTCTTTTCTTTTCATCTTCATTTACATGTAAAAAGCTTAATTTTTCTAACTCTTTTTTTATAATCTCTTCATTTTTTTGAGTTGAAAATATCAAAGCTATTTTGTTTAAAAGATTTTTATCTTGAGAGATGTTGTGCCAATGAGTTTTTGATAGAGTTTTTTCAACCACTTTTCTAAGAGAATGAAAACCTATAAAACCATTTTTAAACTTTTCGCTTTCAGGGTTTTTTATCTCTCCTGTTTTTTCATCAAATTTTAGATAATCCAAACTTTTAAATTTTATATTGTCATCTAAATTTATTGTTTTTCTAAAAGTGCTAAAAGATGGATTTTCTAATGTTTTACAAACATCCATAAGTTTTAAAATCTCATCTTTTGTAAAATGCCTTTCATCCATATTTTCATAAATTAGTTTTGTATTTATAAGCTTTGAAAGAGTTACAAACTCTTCAGCTGAAAATGAGTTTTTAGCAGCTCTTGGCTCTTCTTTTTCAAATGTGCATTTTCCAAACAGTCCTTCAATTGAAGATAGTGCTTTTTGTTTAAATGCAACTTCTTTATATTTGTTTTTAAATTCATCTATTGCTCTTTTGTTGTCAAAGTTTTGTTGTTTTAAAAAGATAGTGTCTACTTCATTTTCCAACATCTCTCTAGATATACTTTTTGAGTAGTTTTGTGGTTTGTTTCTTTTTGGTTCGTTTGCTGGGGTTGTTTTAAATATAGCTTCGCCAATGGTTTCAAATTTCTCTAACAACTCTTTGTTGTGGTTTATAGCATTTAAGACTTGTTTTTTTTCAACATCTTTTTCTTTTGCATCAAGACTTTTACGATTTGATTTGTAGCCTCTATGTTTTGCGATATGAGTTAGCACTCTTGCAAACTCTTCTTCATTTAAAACTCTTGTAAGCGATTCGGCTCGCAGTTGCCAAACATCTATTTTTTTAACTTTTTTTATAAAAAGATTTTCTTCATTTTTTAACTCACCAAAAGGAATGTCAAGATATTTACCAAATAGATTTTTTATCTCATTTAATCTTGTTCTTTTCCTTTTTGTAACTCTTCTGCTTCCTCTTGCTTCTCTTCTTGGAAGAGCTAAAGAGCTTCCGTCCTTTGGATTTTCTGACTGTGTAAACAATCTCACTCCATTACTTAAAATCTTGGAGTTTTTGGAATTTTCTTCATCTTTTTCTACAACTGCCCAACCAATACTAGTTATCCCAATATCCAAACCTAAAATCAATTTTGACATTTTAAACTCCTTTTTGGTACAATGTTTCATTAGCATTTACATGTAGGAATGAGTTGCTATAATAATCGGTTTAGAAAGTTTTCCGAGTCAAGTTCTAACTTTTTAAGTTATCTTGTTTAAAAACTTTCGCTTCTTTTTTAACTTCACTCGAACACGAAATACACCTTTTAGCTTTTTAAATATTTATAATCTTAGTAAAATTTTGAATTTTTTTCAAACCCCAAAAGTTTAATTTTATAAGTCTATCTTTATACCAACTGGGCAGTGATCAGAACCTATTATATCATCAAGTATAAATGCGTCTTTTAGTCTATCTTTTAAGTTATCTGAAATAAAAAAGTAGTCTATTCTCCAACCAACATTTTTCTCTCTTGCTTTAAATCTATACTACCACCACGAGTATTTATCTAAAATATCTCCATTAACATATCTATAAGTATCTATATAACCAAAAGATGTAAACTTATCTATCCAAGCTCGCTCTATAGGCAAAAAGCCAGAAGTTTTAGAGTTTGCTTTTGGGTTTTTCAAATCTATCTCTTTGTGTGCAGTGTTTACATCTCCACAAACGATAATGCCTTTACCTTCTGCTTTTAATTTTTGACAATAGTCTAAAAATCTATCATAAAATTCCATCTTGTAGTTAAGTCTATCTTCACTTTGTTGACCATTTGGAAAGTAGATATTGAAAATCACATAATCACCAAAATCATGCTCTAAAATGCGCCCTTCACAAAGTGTATCTATATCATGCAAAAACGACGTTGTGCTTGGTTTTTCTTTTAAAAGGCTCATAACTCCAGAGTAGCCTTTTCTCTCGCCGCTATTTACAAAAATAGTATCAAATGCGTCTTTACATGTAAAGCTTTCTATTTCGCTATCTTTTGCCTTTATCTCTTGCAAAAAAAGATTGTCTATATTTTTATCTTTCAACCAGTCAAAACCGCTTTTTTTGATAACTGCTCTTATGCCATTTACGTTCCAAGATACAAGCGTTTTAGTTTTTGGCATTTACCCTTCCTTTTACTATAATTTGCTATACTTACAAAATTTTTATGGATATTACCATAACTTAGAGAGGAATTTAATGATAAAAAAAGCTTTACTCCTTTTTTGTACTATATTTTTACTACATTTAAATGCATCAAGCAATGAAACATCTACAAACCAAAATCCAGAAGTTGTCTTAGAGACTGATGAGGGAAACATAACGCTTTTACTCTATCCATCAGTTGCTCCAAAAGCAGTTGAAAACTTTGTAACGCATGTAAAAAACGGGTATTATGATGGGATTATCTTTCATAGAATTATAAAAGATTTTATGATTCAAGGTGGTGATCCAACAGGAACTGGACGTGGTGGAAGTTCTATCTGGGGCGAAAAGTTTGAAGATGAGATATCTCCATATACTCTTTTTACAAAAAGCGGACTTTTGGCTATGGCAAATGCTGGAAAAGGTACAAACGGAAGTCAATTTTTTATAACAACAGTTCCAACTCCGTGGTTAAATGGCTATCATACTATCTTTGGTGAAGTAGTTGATGGGATGGATGTTGTAAAAAAGCTAGAAAAAACTCCTGTTGACAATAGCAACAGACCAATCAAAGAGAAAAAAATCATAAAAGCTTACGTAAAACAGCTTTGAACTTAAGGAAATATCATGAAAAAAATTGAAGCGATTATCAAGCCTTTTAAACTTGAAGATATAAAAGAAGCGCTAGGAGAGATTGAAGTTTCTGGTATGACTGTAACCGAGGTTAAGGGTTATGGAAGACAGCAAGGTCACTCTGAACTTTACCGTGGAGCTGAGTATATAGTTGACTTTATACCAAAGGTAAAGATAGAAATAGTAGCTAAAGATGAAGATGTTGATAATATCATAAAAGCTATCGTATCTCACGCTAGAACAGGCAAAATCGGCGATGGAAAGATATTTGTTAGCAACATAGAAAAAGCAGTAAGAATAAGAACAAGCGAAGAAGGCGACGAAGCGCTATAAGTTTACATGTAAATAACCTTTACATGTAAAGGTTATTTTGCTTCTATTCTACTTGTTAATTTTTCTAAAGTTGTATAACCGCTTCCAATCAAATATGCTTGTTTGTCTTTTATATAAACAAAACTTGGAAATCCTCTAACGCCCAAACTTCCGCATTTAAAGAATTCTTCCTTGGTTGCCTTTTTTATCTCATCTGATTCAAAAACAGTAACAAACTCTTTAAAATCAAGTCCAAAATTCTCACAAATACTTCTGTAAAATTCTGTCTCTTTTGGATCAAAGTTGTCTATGTAAAAATGCTCTTGAATGCTCAAGAAAAATTCACAAAGAAGTTTTGAGTTATTGTCTATGAGTATCTTTTTTGCGCTAACAACTGCTCTGCAAGCTGGCTCTGTATTATAAAGAAATGTCTCTTTGTCAAATAGCGAATAACCAAATGGCATAGAAGTTTTTTCGCTTATTTTTTGCCACTCATTTTTCAAGAATGACTTAAATTCTGCATTCCACTCTTCTGCTGCGCCAACTCTAAGTCCACCAACATAAATCGAAAATTTTATATCGTGTTCATCACAGTATTTTTGCAAATCACTAACAACATTTGACGCCCCATAACACCAAGAACACATGGGATCTCCAGCGTATATAATCTCTTTATTGTTATAAAAATTTTCTCTTTGTATAACACTAATGTTTGAGCCCTCAACGCTGCAAAGTCCCGTTTCGTTATCGCACAACTCTTTGCTCATTTTAAATCCTTACATGTAAAGCTTCAAAGAATATATCTAAAAAGGACTTAAAACGATTGAAATATTTAAAGCTAACCTCTCACCTCTTCTTTTTTAGAAGTGTTGCAAAAAACTGCCATATAAACGTGTATCATGACAAATAAAACAGAAACTAATGTACAGAAAAATATATGCACTTGCATCATCAATTTATGTATTGATTCTATCTGTTCAAGCATCCCAGTTATGATAAAAAGTGGCATCAAAAAATAAACCAAAAGTAGATATGAAAAGCTCTGCAATGCGTTAAATCTACTTCCTTCTATTTCTTTGTGTGGGTTTTTTTCACCTTTAAATATACCAAATGTATAGTATTTTATCTGCAAAAACATATCAGCAAAAAAGCCTTTTTTTATTCTGTAGTTTTCATAATTTCCAAGTGCGTTGTAAGCGACTAAAAATGTCCATGAAAATATAAAAGCTATAGCAAAAACCAAGTGTGTTGGCAAAAATATACTCTTTGGCAAAAGTTTGCACCAAGCCAAAAGTCCACTAACTAACAAAATAAAAAATATGCCAACGTTAGTAAAGTGCCAAATCTTTATAGTTTTGGATGAGAAGTTTAGACTTATGCCATTTTTTAAGATGTTGCCTTTTGTAAACAACGCTCGCAAGATTACATGTAGAAGCAAAAGAGCTAAAACAAAACCGGCTATCTCAACTCCGGTGTAAAACATTGCAGGTATTTTTGCACCTTGCATTAATGGGGCTGTGCTATTCATAAAAACTCCTTTAAAAAACTATGTTTGATAAAGGAATTGTAAACTTGCTTTGTTATGAATAATAGAACCAAATGTTAATGTTTTGTTATCAAAATGAGATGATTATGATAATGGATACAAGTTGAAGGTTTTTAAAGCTTAGAAGATTTTGCTCCTCTAAGCTTGTTGTTTTAACTATTTCTTGCTTCCGCAGCCGCCTTTTTTATCAGATGAACCACTTCCGCAGCCGCCTTTTTTAGCTGGCTCTTTTTTCTCTGCCATAAGGAATACCCTCCTTTCACAAGATGAAAAATCTATGTAAAATCTCTTTTACATGTAAGAAGAATTATACTCCTTTTTTGGTAATCAAACTATTTTAAAGTGCTATTTCTTTCATCAATAAATTCTAAAAAAGATTTTTCCAAATCTATATCCATTCTTTTTGAAATTACCATGAGCCACCAAAAACATTCGCTTACTTTATACTTTAATTCATTCTCGAAATCTTCGTGTAGCCATCTCTTCTCATGTGCCATAGTAAGTCTTGCCACAACGCCAGCATCGCTTAAAAATGCAAGCATATCTTCTTCAACACTCCAAATGGTTCCTAGTTTTTTCTTTTCGAAACTTTGATACAGCTCTCTTATTTGCATTGATTTATCTATAGTTTCTTTGAGTGTTAAATCTTTTTTCATGAAATTTCTCCTAACATGTTTTTATTTGTTGCTAACTCTTGACTTTTTTGCTTTTTCGCCACTCTAAAAATAGTTTTAAGAGTATCAAAAATACTCCAAAATTTATCATGACATCTGCAAAGTTAAACACTGCAAATTCAAACTTATAATGCCAAGCTATATAATCAACAACCCCGCCGTGTAAAAATCTATCATATATATTGCTGCATCCAGCTCCAAGTATTATGCCAATTGCAACAGAGTTATTTTTAAAAAATGGTTTTTCCATGTATAAAAATACAAAAAGTGCAAGTATTAAAAGGATTTGTATATATTTTAAATATTCACCCAAAGATGAAAACATAGAAAAAGCAACGCCGGTGTTATAAACAAGATAAAAAGAGATGGCTTCGCTATGCCAAGTAAAACCATCTATAAATACCTGTTTTATGTATTGGTCCGCTCCAAACACTATAACAAAAAATATCGCTACAATGCCAAGAGCTTTAGTCATTTAGTGCCTTTTTGAAAAAAGCAACAACTTTATCCATCTTTACATGTAAAAGATTTTCATCATTTGCTTCTAACAAAATCCTAAGCAAATTTTCTGTTCCAGAGTATCTTATAAGTGGTCTTAACCCTTCGTTTTTTAACTCTATGCAGAGTTTTTCATAACCTTCTATCTCATTAAGTGGAAGTTTTTTATCTATGTTTATATTTACTAAAGATTGTGGGTAAAGATCAAAAGGGTTTAATTTTTTACTTGTTTCGCCTTTTGAAGTAAGCAGATATGCCATAACTTGAAGGGCTGCTACAAGCGCATCACCAGTTTTTGCAAAATCTGAAAATATGATATGTCCACTTTGTTCACCACCAAAGTTTGAGCCATGTTTTTTTAAGCCCTCAAGAACGTATTTATCTCCAACATCACATCTGTGAAGTGTTATCTTATTTTTTGTTAGGTAATTTTCAAGCGCTTGATTGCTCATATGTGTTGCAACTATCGCTTCGCCCTTTAAGAGTTTCATCCCTTTTAGATAAACTCCTAAAACTCCAAGCAGTTTATCACCATGAACAACCGCTCCTTTTTCATCAACAACAACTAATCTATCAGCATCTCCATCAAATGCAAAACCGATATCAGCACGAAGCTTTACAACCTCTTCGCCAAGTCTTTGAGGATGCAGTGCTCCACAATTTAGATTTATATTTTTTCCATTTGGCTCGTCGTTTATAACGATAACTTCAGCTCCTAACTCTTCAAATATGGTTGGTGCTACTTTGTAAGCTGCTCCGTTTGCAACGTCTAAAACAACTCTTGTTCCTTTTAGGGTTAAGTTTTTTGGAAAAGAGTTTTTGATTTGAACTATATATCTTCCTATCACATCATCGATTCTTTTTGAAGAGCCTATATCGAACTCTATCTTTTGACTGTTTTCAATAATTTCATCATTAAAAAATATATCTTCTATCTCTTTTTCTTCGCAAACTTCGAGCTTAAACCCTTGATGATCAAAAAACTTTATACCATTGTCGTAGTAAGGATTATGTGAAGCACTTATCATGATTCCACCATCACATCTCATATCTTCAGTCAGATAAGCAATAGCAGGTGTAGGCATCGGTCCAACTTGAACTACGTCATAACCAACTGCAGTTAGTCCTGAAACTATCGCATTTTCAATCATATAGCCACTTCTTCTTGTATCTTTTCCGACTAAAATCTTTCTTGTTATTGAGTTTTTCTTAAAAAATATTCCGGCCGCCATGGCAAGCCTCATGGCTGTGTATGCATCAAGCTTTACTCCTGCTTTTCCTCTTACTCCATCTGTTCCAAAAAGTTTCATAAAAGTTTTATCCTTTGTAAGTTTTACATGTAAATATAAATTCTTGAAATTTTAGCGAAATATGGGTAATCTTTACAAATTACCTATATTTTGGCAATTTTAATTTTTAAATCCTACTTAAATTAAGTTTAGTATAATTTTATATTCTGTATAATCCATATCTTAAATTTTACAACAAGGCATTTAGTCATGGCAAATCACAAGTCAGCTGAAAAACGCGCTAGACAAACAAAAGTTAAAACAGAGAGAAATAGATTTTACAAAACTCGTATTAAAAATCTTACAAAAGCTGTAATCACTGCAGTTAGCACAAACGACAAAGAGGCAGCAGCAGTTGCTTTTAAATCAGCTAACAAAAGTATCCACGCTTATGTTAGTAAAGGTATTTTGACAAAAAATACAGCTGCTAGAAAAGTTGGAAGATTAGCTAAACTTGTAAATTCTCTAAACTCTGCTGCTTAATCTTTTAAGCAGCTTACCCTATTTTTAAAACTTCCATAAATATGTTAATAAAGAACGTCCAACCGTTCATTGATAGATATAGCGAGATAACAGCGCTACTTAGTAATCCTGATATTAGTTCTGATATAAAAAGAATGACAGAGCTTTCAAAAGAGCAGTCAAACTTAGAAGATATCTACCAAAAATCAAACGAATATATCTCTACATGTAAATCTATAGAAGAAAACAAAGAGTTGCTTGATGATGATGAGCTAGGAGATCTAGCAAAAGAAGAGTTAAAAACACTAGAAGCAAATATAATAAATCTAGAAGAAGAGATAAAAATTTTACTTCTTCCAAAAGATCCAAATGATGATAGAAATATTTTCGTGGAGTTAAGAGCTGGAACTGGTGGTGATGAAGCCGCACTTTTCGTTGAAGACTTACTAAAAGCGTATCTTAGATACTCAGAACTTAGAAGATGGAAAGTAGAAGTTGTAAGCCAAAGCGAAGGCTCCATGGGCGGTTTTAAAGAGATTATCATCCTTATTCAAGGAAAAGGTGCTTATTCACGTCTAAAATACGAAGGCGGAACTCACAGAGTTCAAAGAGTGCCTGAAACTGAATCTCAAGGAAGAGTTCACACTTCTGCTATCACAGTTGCTGTTATGCCTGAAGCAGATGATGTGGATATACAAATTAATCAAAACGACTTAAAAATCGATGTTATGAGAAGCTCTGGAAATGGTGGACAATCTGTAAATACAACAGATAGCGCTGTTAGAATCACTCACTTGCCAACTGGTATAGTTGTTGTAAACCAAGATGGAAAATCTCAACACAAAAACAAAGATGCTGCTATGAAGGTTCTAAAAGCAAGACTTTATGAGAGACAAGAACATGAGCGTCTTGCAAAAGAGATGGCAGAACGCAAATCACAAGTTGGAAGTGGCGATAGAAGTGAGAGAATTAGAACTTATAACTTTCCTCAAAACCGTATCACAGACCACAGAGTTGGCTTAACACTCTATAGACTTGATGCGATTTTACAAGGTGGATTGTTTGATGAGGTTATAGACCCCATCATCACTTTCTTCCAAGCTGAAGCCATGAAACAAGCAGGCCTTTAATACCGCCTGTTGAAGCTTCTGCTACTGTTTCTACCTCATCATATTTTAAAAACTTATTTCCGTTTATAACTCTCTTTAAAAGAGTCACGTACTCTTCTCTAATTTCCGAATAATTTAACATTGTCTCAGCTGCCGCAACACCATTAAAACCATCGCCATGCTTTGCTCTCTCGTCTCTAAACTTTTTATAGGCATCGTGTCTATTGAGATTTAATATATACGCGTTTACAGACTCTTGAAGACTTTTAAAAATCCTGATTTTGTGAGTTTTCCCATCTTCTCTGTTTTCTGGAACGATTCCTGCATTTTCGTTAGTTGACCAAGTCCATTGACCAAATATATTGTTTGCCTCTTTTGTAAATCTACTTGTTCCCCAACCACTCTCAAGTGCTGCTTGAGTAAGAGCTAGCGAAACAGGCACAGCATCAACCCTACTCTCAAAAAGTTTTCTATCTTCTATCGATTCAATGTTGTATTTTTTTGCTATATTAGTTATTTTTAAAAGTTCGTCTTTGTTTGCTTTTTTTAAGCCTGATTTTTGTGTTTTTTCAAAAAAACCAAGAACAAACTCTCTCTCTTTTAAAACGTTTACGTTTGCTTCTTCGATTAGTGGTAGAAGCGTTTTTACAAACTCTTCTTTTCTTTCTTGCGTATCGGTAATTTCAAAAAATTCATCTGAAAATGTACCTGCAAAGATGTTACATGTAAATAGTATGAATAAAACTATCGCTTTACATGAATTTCTCATTTTTCTCCTTAATTTAGGGTTGCTAAAAAGGTATTTTTAACGCTTCCTTTGAAAAATATTTTGTTGTTTTCTATTCTAAAAAATAGTTCTTCTTTACTTTTTGGAATCACTCTTGAGTGGCTTTTTGCCATGACAAGTTTGTATGCAGCATAAAAGCAAGCTGCCATTCCAGTCCCACAAGCAAGGGTTTCGTCCTCAACTCCACGCTCATAAGTTCTTACATGTAAAGAGTCATCTATCAACATAAAATTGATATTTGCGTTGTAACCATATCGTAATTTTCTTGAAATTTCAATATTAAAATTTTCTAAATCTGTCACGATCGCCACTAAATGCGGAACTCCGGTGTCGTATGAGTACCAAGTAAATCCTTCTGCTTCAAATGGTGCTCTTATCTCTTGTGGGGTTGTAAGCTCAACTTCTACGATATCTCCATCAACTTTTGCATTTATAACTCCAGCACCAGTTAAAAATTTCATACTTTCTTTTGCAAGATTATGTTTAAATGCGTAATGCGCACAAGCACGAGAGCCGTTTCCGCACATATTTGCGCTACTTCCATCACTGTTATAAAACTGCCATTCAAAGTCATAATTGCTATTTGGCACAACTACTATCAAGCCATCAGCTCCTATGCCATTGTGTCTATCACAAAGTTCTATGGCAAGTTTGCTTCTGTCTTCTTTTTTTTCTGAGTGAAAAATGATGAAATCATTTCCACTTGCACTATATTTTTCAAATTTCATATTTTGCCTTTAATTTTTCTAAAAAATTCTCTACCTCTTTTTTTAAATCACTCATCTCTTTTGAGTTATCTATCACAAAATCGGCTTTTTGTTTTTTTATTTCTATATCTATTTGTAAACCTACTCTGCTACTTGCTTCATCAAAACTCATGTTTTCTCTTTTCATTAATCTTTGTATTTGTATCTCTTTTGGAGCATAAACAACACAAACAAACCTTGCTTTATATTTTCCTTCTCTTTCAAAATATAGAGGTATATCTATAAAATAAGGCTTTTTAAAAAGTTCAAGTTTGTTTGCCTCTTTTAAAATCTTTTCATAAATTCTTGGATGCAAAATATTTTCTAACTTTTTTCTTTCATCTTTACATGTAAAGACAATTTTGCCAAGTTTTTTTCTATCTATCTCGTCTTTACTATCAAGTATCTCTTTTCCAAAAGCTTCTACAATCTCGCGCTTGTTTACATGTAAAAGTTCATGAGAAATTTTATCTGCGTCTATTATCTCATATCCAAACTCTTTTAAAAGTTTACAAACGGAACTCTTGCCAGTTGCAATTGAACCGGTTAAAATAGTAGCAAATAGTAATCCCATCTTTATCATCTTTGGTAAATTTATCGTGATTTTATCATCTTTTGGTTAAAATCGAAAGTTTAAGAGTGTTAAATCTTATTTTGTAATTTTAGGAAAAAACAATGGATCAAAAGATAAGCTATAAAGATGCTGGCGTTGATATCGATGCTGGAAATGAGTTTGTAAACAAAATCAAACCTTATGTAAAATCTACCTTCAACAAGCATGTTCTTGGTGGAATTGGCTCATTTGCAGGAGCTTATGAATTGCCAGAGGGTTACAGAAAACCAGTTATTTTAGGTGCAACCGATGGAGTTGGCACAAAACTTAGACTTGCCATTGAATCTAAAAAATATGACACCATAGGTATAGATTTAGTTGCAATGTGCGTAAATGACTTGATTTGCAACTTTGCTACTCCGATGTTTTTTCTTGATTATTTTGCAACTGGAAAATTAGAGATAAGTTCAGGCGTTGAGATAGTAAAAGGTATAGCTGAGGGTTGCAAGGAGGCTGAAGCTTCTTTGATTGGTGGAGAAACTGCTGAAATGCCTGGCATGTATCATGGAGATGATTTTGACTTAGCAGGTTTTGCTGTTGGAATCGCAGAAAAAGATGAGATGGATAGAAGCAAAAAAGTAAAAGCTGGTGACGTCTTAATAGCACTTCCAAGTTCAGGCATCCACTCAAATGGTTTTTCTTTAGCAAGAAAGATATTTTTTGATAAATTAAAAATGGATTTTGATGCTCCTTTTGGAGAAAAAACATTAATTGAAACTCTTTTAGAGCCAACAAAAATCTATGTAAAAATGTTTAAATACCTAAAAAATCACATAAATGCATTAGCTCATATAACTGGTGGTGGAATAGTGGAAAACCTTCCTCGCGTGTTACCTGAGGGTTTACAAGCTATCGTGTATGAAAATAGAATCAAAATCTTGCCAGTATTTGAATTTATGAGTGAACATGTAACAAAAGAAGAGATGTTTAGAACCTTTAACATGGGCGTTGGTATGATTCTTGTCGTAAATCCAGATGAGGTAAAAACTGTTCTTGCTAGAACCGATGGATATATCATAGGCGAGATATCTTCTGGCGAAACAAAAGTTGTTATGATTTAAAAAGTATTCATGAGACTATTTTTTTCTACACTTTTTTTATCGTCAGCTCTTTTTGCAAACACTATATTTTTTAATGAATTTTCAAATAAATGGTATGGTGTTACTGCTATAAACTGTGGTAAAAATACTTCATCATCAAACGCAGCAAAGATGCCAAGCTTTAAAGTTGGTGACTTTTTCTTTGAAACCGGAAAATCTTGTAAACAGATTACAAAAATTTTAAATGGCGATGTAAAAGTTGATTTTGCAGATAAAACATGGTCGTTTGCGCATTATGAAGATGGAGTAATTTTTGGTTGGTATAGAGTTTTTCTTCCAAATAATGCATTGAAAAGTGAGCAATTTTTCAATAACGGTGTAAAAGAAGGGCTTCATAAAGAGTTTTATAAAGATGGAACTCTAAAACTTGAAGAAAATTACAAAGACAATATGTTAAATGGCATGCGAGTAGAGTATGAGTTTAATGGCAGACCTTTGAGAGTTAACTTTTACTACAATGACAAAAAACACGGAATTGAGAGAGTTTACAATGCACAAGGAAGACCTTTTGAAGAGTTTGATTATATTGACAATATAAAACAACCCCGTTACAGAAAATATTATTATGGCAAAGATGGACAATTTTCCCACAAAGGCTCTTTTTTAGGAAATACAAAAGATGGTTCATGGATTTATTATGACGATAAAGGTGAAGCCAAAAAAGAGATAATTTTCTTATCTGGTGTTGAAAGTAGCACTATAGATCGCACTAAAACAAAAGACGAGCAACTGCCCCTGTCAAATACTACTCTTTTATCTTTGGAAAACAATATAAATGTCAAGCCAACCTACAATAATAGTAGCGGCTATATTGTTACAAAACAAACGATAGAATCAGCCCTTAAAGAAAAAAACCTAAAAGAAAGTGAAACAAAAGAGGTAAATACTCCTAGCACTACAGCAGAAGCGCAAAAAGTTGAAAAAGTTGAAAATATAAAAATAAGCATACCTGAAAATATAGATATTTTTGAAAATGCTTTAGTTAACACTATTTATGAAATCGATAAAACAAGAGCCATTGATAATTTGGCAATTTTTTATAACAATCTTCAAAAAAAATGGTATGCAGTTATCACAAAATCACCAAATGAGAAAAAATTTGACGCATTAAACGATAAAGAGATTTTCATAAGTTCATATATAAAAGATATAAACAAGGAAGTCTTCTCAATACCAACAGGAACTATTAGAGTTAGTGCTCCTGCACAAAATACATGGGAAAGCGCTGAGGTTAAAGAAGGCGTAATGGATGGCTGGTATAACTCATATTTTGAAGATGGTAAACAAAAAATTAGTATATACTACCAAAACGGACAAAAACAAGGTGTCGCAAAAGAGTTTGATAAAAATGAAAAACTTATAACAAAATGGTTTTATGTAAATGATAAAATCGATGGATTAGTCTCTTTTTACTATCCAAATGGATTATTAAGAGCTGCTATTCCTTTCAAGAACTCTTTGGCTGATGGAAATGCATATTTTTTCGATGAAAATGGAGTTATCTCTAAGAGGATAAATTATAAAAATGGATGGCACACACAAAATTAAACTCTTTTACTGTTTACATGTAAAGACATCTATATTTAAGAGTATAGCTACTTTAACTCTATTGTTTAGCTTGTCCTATTCACAAAATAATACAAGTGTGGATAACAGCTTAATATCTGCACTAAAGTCAAACAACACTTATGAGCAAAATCTCACTACACAAAGTGGAAGTCTATACTATCAAGCACTAAGCGCAAAATCATCTGGTGGTTTCCTTGCCCCAAGTGTTAAATATAAAAGCTCAAGCATAGGCTTTAGTGGTTTTGGTTTGATTGAACAAACCTACACTCCAAAATTTTACGAAAATACTGACAATACCCCCGCTTTTATGCTCATGTTTAAAAAACAAGGAAATGATATAAAATTTGGTGGAGATATAAGAGGACTTGATTTTAAAGAGTGGAATGAAGTCTTAATGAATAAATAGAACATATAAATTATTTATTTATTGAGATTGGTTATAATTTTTGTTTTTTAAGGAGAATTTTATATGACAAACAAACCACTAAGTCAGGGTTCGTGGTATCTACTGTTTTTTGCTTGGATTGTATCTTTAGTCGCAACCGCTGGAAGTCTTTTTCTTAGTGATGTTCTTGGTTTTCCTCCTTGTACTATGTGTTGGTATCAAAGAATCTGCATGTATCCCCTTCTTTTTATCTTGATAGTTGGCTTGCTTAGAAAAGACAAAGCTTCTATCTACTATTCTGCCCCTATTTTAATTATCGGATGGTTATGGTCTTTTTATCATACTTTGTTGATTTTTGACATCATAAAAGAGGATATGACGCCTTGTTCTATGGGTGTTCCTTGCTCTGTTAAATACTTAAATTGGTTTGGATTTATTGATATTCCGCTCCTAGCGCTAGTTGCTTTTACTATTATCGCAATTACTTTTATTTTAATACTTAAAAAGGAAAAAAATTAGATGAAACAAACAAACAATCTAATTGCGATAGCACTTGCTGTCGTTATTGCTGTTTTTTGTGTAGCTGTTTTTGCATACACAAAATCAAAAAATACCGTCTCAGAAGAGAACTATAGCTTACTAATCAGAGAACACTCTCCTGTTATTGGCAACAAAGATGCAAAAGTAACCGTTGTCGAGTTCTTTGATCCAGGTTGTGGAACTTGTGTATATTTTGGACCTTTTGTAAAAGATTTACCAAACAAATATGATGGAAAAGTAAAGGTTGTTTATAGATATCTTCCTTTCCACAATGGTTCAGATTTTATGCTAGCCCTAGTAGAAGCTGCGAGAGATCAAGGAAAGTTTGAAGAAGCTTTAAGTAACGTTTTTGAGCAATACAATAGATGGTTTGTAAACAATAGCGCAAATGCATTTTTAGCATGGGGTGTTTTACAACAATCAAGCGTGGATGTAAATATGGCACAAGCGTATATAAATGCTAATCAAGCAAATCTAACAGCTATGTTCCAGCAAGATATAAAAGATGCAACCGATTTGGGCATAACAGGCACTCCAACATTTTATATAAATGGACAAAAACTAACAAAACTGTCTCCTGAGGATTTATATAAAGCCGTGGAAGATGAGATAAAAAAAGTATATTAATAAAGGAGTGACATGAAATATATAATAACGGCCATTGTAGCCATAGTTATTCTTTTTGGAGGTGGTGCCCTTTGGTATAAAAACAAACAAGAAAAAGAGTTAAATGCAAAACTTAGTGAACTTTCTGAAAGTTTAGTTAGAGATTATTCTCTTGTTTATGGAAGTCCTGATGCTAAGGTTACGATAGTAGAGTTTTTAGACCCAGCTTGTGAGACTTGTGCGCAGTTTTACCCACTTTTGAAAGATTTGGTAAAAAAACATGATGGAAAGGTAAAAATCGTATATAGATACGCTCCTTTTCACAAAAATTCTGATTTTGTTATAGCACTTTTAGAGACTCTAAGATTACAAGACAAGTTTGATGATGGACTATCAAAGCTGTTTGAACATCAAAATCTTTGGACTGTAAATCATGAATCAAAGCCTGAACTTGTGCTTGCAGTTTTAATGCAAAGCGATATAGGTATAGATTTTGACAAAGCTTTTAAAGACTTAGAAAGCCCAGAAATTGCAAGAAGATTAGACCAAGACTACAAAGATTTAACAGCTTTAGGGGTTGATAAAACTCCAGGGTTTTTTGTAAACGGGAAACCACTTATAGAGTTTGGCTACAAACAACTTGTAGATTTAGTAGAAAGAGAGATTAAGGCAGTATACTAAACTTACATGTAAAACCTTGTATCAAAGACTTCGCGTGTTACACGTAAACAATATGTCCTCCGCGTGCTGTGCAAGTCTGCACAAAGCACTTGGTTCCGAGTCTATCAATATTAAGCAGTTAGCATTGACTTAATAGCTTTCAGGTTCCGAGTCTAAAAGAGAGAAGCAGTTCTCTCTTTTTTAACGACTCTCATGTAAAGGGGAACCTTTACATGTAAACTATAAAACCAATTAAAGAGGGTAAGGTTCTTAAACCTTACCCTCTGCTTTTAGTTTTTTATACCATGAACTATGAAGTATTGCTACTTCTTCTTCTTCTTTGTATCCTGTTATCATTGAGTGTAT
>JBKECC010000053.1:0-23935 GCA_047974135.1 Campylobacteraceae bacterium
ACAAACAAAGTGCTTTAAGTGTTTCAGAAAAACTAGGACTTGATAGCGTTTATAGCGAGCTTTTACCAAATCAAAAAGTTGAGATAGTTGAAGAGTTATCAGGCAAACTAAATGAAAAACAAAAACTTGTATTTGTTGGCGATGGTATAAATGATGCACCATCTTTGGCTCGCGCTGATATTGGTATAGCCATGGGTGGAGTTGGAAGCGACGCAGCCATAGAAGCAGCCGATGTTGTTTTGATGAATGATGAACCTTCAAAGATAGCAACAGCTATACAAGTAGCCAAAAAAACAAAAAGTATAGCTTGGCAAAATATAGTATTTGCTCTTGGTGTAAAAGCCATTTTACTTGTTCTTGGAGCCTTTGGACTAGCTACAATGTGGGAAGCTGTTTTTGGAGATGTCGGAGTTACTTTGATAGCAGTTTTAAATGCTATGAGAGTTATGAGGGCATAAGAAAAGTTTACATGTAAATCTTTACATGTAAACAGATTTGTGACATTTTAATAATAGGCATAATTTCTATCAGATAATATTTATTATTATTTAATAAAACATTGCTATAATTCTCTCAGAATTTTATTTTTTAAAGGAGAGAATATGAGTAGCAAGAAGATTATGACAACAACGGCAGGCAATAAAATTGCTGACAACCAAAACTCACTAAGTGCAGGAGCACGAGGTCCACTTTTGATGCAAGACTATCAACTTTTAGAAAAACTTGCACACCAAAATAGACAAAGAGTTCCAGAGCGTGTAGTTCACGCAAAAGGCTCAGGAGCGTACGGCACGCTTACAATAACAAAAGATATATCAAGTTATACAAAAGCTTCACTTTTCCAAAAAGGAGAAAAAACAAGACTATTTTTAAGGTTTTCAACTGTTGCTGGTGAAATGGGTGCAGCTGATGCTGAAAGAGATGTTAGAGGTTTTGCTATCAAGTTTTATACAAAAGAGGGAAATTGGGACTTAGTTGGAAATAATACGCCAGTGTTTTTTATACGTGATCCGTTGAAGTTTCCAGATTTTATACATACACAAAAAAGACATCCAAAAAGCAATTTAAGAAGCAACACTGCAATGTGGGATTTTTGGTCATTAAGTCCTGAAAGCTTACATCAAGTTACCATTTTGATGTCGAACCGTGGAATACCAAAAAGTTTTAGAAATGTAAATGGTTACGGTTCACACACTTATTCTTTTATTAATGCAAAAAATGAGAGAGTTTGGGTGAAATTTCACTTTAAAACCAAACAAGGTATCAAAACCATCACAAATAAAGAAGCTGCAGAAGTTGTAGGAAATGATAGAGAGAGCAACCAAAGAGACCTATTTGAAGCTATAGAGCGTGGCGAATTTCCAAAATGGACAGTGCAAATACAAATCATGACCGACAAAGAGGCAAAAGAGTTAGCATTTAATCCTTTTGATGTAACAAAAGTTTGGTCACATAAAGATTTTCCAGTTATTGAGATTGGCGAGATGGAATTAAATGAAAATCCAAAACATTATTTTGCTGAAGTAGAACAGGCATGTTTTTCACCTTCAAATATAGTTCCTGGCATTAGCTGGTCGCCAGATAAAATGTTGCAAGCAAGAATTTTTTCATACGCAGACGCACATAGATACAGAGTTGGAACTCACTATGAAAAACTTCCTGTAAATATGCCTATAAACGAAGTAAACACTTACCACTCAGGCGGTTCTATGCTTTTTGACGCACCAGTTGGAACTGATGCTTATTATGAGCCAAACAGTTTTGGTGGAGCAGCTGAAGATAAAAGTTATTTAGAGCCAGAATTTCCAGTAGATGGACAAGGTTATAGATATGAACAAAACAAAGATGATGTTTATTTTCAAGTAACTGAGCTTTTTAATCTTATGAGTGATGATCAAAAAGATCAACTCTTTAACAACTTGAGAGATGCAATGGCTGGAGTTCCAAGAGAGATTATCGAAAGACAGCTTGCACACTTTAAAAAAGTTCATGTTGATTATGAAGCTGGAGTAAGAGCAAAACTAGGACTATAAAATGCAAGTAGTTTTAAGTAAACAAGAAGAAGATAGATATGTTGAGCTCCAGTATATGGCGCTTGATTTTGCTAGAAAAGGCGAGAGTGAAATATTGCAAAGTATGATAGAGCATGGTTTGAGTGTAAATCTTGAAGATGCAAAAGGAAATACCTTGCTTATGCTCTCAAGTTACAATGGCAATTTTGAAACAACAAAAATGCTTATAACTCTTGGCGCAGATATAGAAAAAACAAACTCTCATGGGCATACTCCGCTTGCTGGAGTTGCCTTTAAGGGTTATCTTGATATTTGTAAACTTCTTGTAGAAAATGGTGCAAAGATAAAAGCTAAAAATGGAAAATCAGCCATTACGGTTGCTGCTATCTTTGGAAGAAGCGAGATAGTCGAGTATCTTCAAAGTGCAGCAAAAGAAGAAGATAAAATACTTGGCGTCTCATCAGTTAAGATAGCAAGTTTCATACAAAAAGTAAAAAATCTTTTTTAGACAAATCTTTACATGTAAAGAGAGTTTTCTTTACATGTAAGATTTTTTTTACTTTCTAAGGTTATAAACATACTTCCGTCCAGGGTTTGCTGCAAGACCTTCGCCATGTTTTATATACTTTGCATCAAAAGATAATTTTTGAGTTGGGACTTTAAGTACATAGTCTTTACCTTTGTATGTGTAACCTATCTCAACCGCTTGGGTAAACTCTATCTTGTTGTTTACAACTCTTGGAGTTTTTGGAAGAATCTTATCATCCGTAATATCAAAAGCTGAAAAAATGGAAAACTCTTTAGCGTTGCCATCTGAAAGTAGCATAAGATCAACCTGCGTTCTATCTGTGTATTTAAATACTCTACTTTCGCCATTTACTGTTACTTTTTCGCTTGTTATGACTAAAGCTCTCTCTTTCCATAATACAGATGTGTCATCATCTTTATCTACATTTGACATTTCAATTTGCCCACCCCCTCTCTGCCATGTTCGAACAAACTTTATAAGGAGTCTTCCATCTGTTACTCCCTCTGTTGCAAGCTTGTCTGTATACTGATAAAAATCAGCAAGAATGACTTTTTCTTGTTTTACTCCAATGGAGCTAAGATATGGGGATACGCCACCACACGCTCTGTTTGCATGTAATATGGCTAAATCATAAAGAGTATGTCCCTCACTTGAAGTGATGTCTTTGTTTGCACCTTTTTCTATCAACTCTTTTGTTAGGTTAAGCTTACATAAATATACCGCATCCCAAAGTTGATCATCAAGACTTTTTGTCTCTACACTAAAGCTTATGCTTACAAGAAGTGTTAAACTTAAAAGAAGTTTTTTCATAAATCACATCCTTTTTGAAAATTTATTAAAAGTTAGTTTATATTGTTTTATTTTAAGATAATGTTATATAAAAATGTCACTTTTTTGTATAAATGTACAAAACTTACATGTAAAGATTTTAACCTTTCAAAACATCTTTATTTAAGGAATACTTAGATAGAATATCAACCTTTTAAAATTTTAAGCGCTCATAGCTCAGCTGGATAGAGCATCTGATTGCGGTTCAGAAGGTCATGAGTTCGAATCTCTTTGAGCGCACCATTTTTTACGCATTTTAAACTTGCTTAGTACAAAAATAAAATCAACTTTTTAAGTAGCACTGTTTCTACTTAACTCAAAAAAAATTTCAAATTTGCAAATTAAATTAAACTTATTGTATTTTTTTTGATAGAATTTCAAATCTAAAAAATTATAGGCAAATATTTTGAAAAATTTAATTATCGTTGAATCACCAACAAAAGCAAAAACAATCAAAAACTTTTTAGGAAATGATTACACAGTTATAGCCTCAAAAGGGCATGTTAGAGATTTACCAACAAGCACATTTGGCATAAAGATAGAAAATGACGCATTCACTCCAGAGTACAAAATCTCCAAAGATCACTCAAAACTCGTTAAAGAGATAAAAGACCTTGCAAAAACAAGCGATGAAGTTTATATCGCAACAGATGAGGATAGAGAAGGTGAGGCTATTGGTTACCATATAGCAGTTGCTATTGGCAAAAAGCCAGAAAGCTTACCAAGGATAGTTTTTCACGAAATCACAAAAGACGCGATTATAAAATCTTTGAAAAATCCAAGAAAGATTGATATGGGAAGTGTTGACGCTCAACAAGCAAGAAGACTTCTTGATAGGATAGTAGGCTACAAACTCTCTCCACTACTTAGTTCAAAAATACAAAAAGGCTTAAGCGCAGGACGTGTACAAAGTTCGGCATTAAAGATAGTTGTTGACCGTGAAAGAGAGATAAAAGAGTTTAAAAGTGAAGAGTTTTGGAGTATTGACGCTATCTTTAAACCAAGCATAGAAGCAGAACTTGTAGAGTTTCAAAATAAAACCGTTGAAAAAATGGATATAAAAAATGAAAAAGATGCTTTGACAATAGTTAAAGCTTTGGAGTTTGAAGAGTATCAGGTAGAATCAATAGAGAAAAAAGAGCGTAAAAGTTCTCCTCAACCTCCATTTATGACTTCAACTCTTCAACAAAGCGCATCTTCTACTATCGGGTTTTCACCAAGAAAAACAATGATGGTTGCGCAAAGCTTATATGAAGGTGTAAAAACTCATAAAGGTGTAAGTGGAGTTATAACTTATATGAGAACTGACTCTCTAAACATTGCAAAAGAGGCTATTGATGGCTCAAGAGCGTTGATTGAAAAAACTTATGGCAAAAAATACCTCTCATCAAAACCAAATATTTATACTACAAAAAATAAAGGCGCGCAAGAGGCTCATGAGGCTATCCGTCCAACTATTTTAGATTTTACTCCTGCTATTGCTAAAGATTATTTAAGTGGTGATGAACTAAAGCTTTATACTTTGATTTATAATAGATTTATAGCTTCACAAATGGCAAGTGCACTATTTGAATCACAAAATATAATCTTTACATGTAAAAATGGAAAGTTTAAAGCAAGTGGCAGAAAACTTGTATTTGATGGCTTTTATAAAGTAATGGGTGGAAGCGATAAAGACAAACTTTTGCCAGAACTTGAAGTTGGAAGCAGCGCAAAACTAAAATCATTAACACCAAATCAACACTTCACTGAGCCACCTTCTCGTTATTCAGAAGCTAGCTTAATTAAAAAGTTGGAGAGTTTAGGTATCGGTCGTCCTTCAACCTATGCGCCAACAATATCAATTCTTACAACAAGAAAATATATAAATTTAGAGAAAAAACAAGTTGTTCCAACTGAGATAGCTTTCACGGTTACTGAACTTTTGGAGAAAAATTTCCCTGAAATAGTTGATAGTAACTTTACATCTTTAATGGAAGAGGATTTAGACAAGGTTGCTGAAAATAAAAAAGATTGGCAAAAACTACTTGCTGATTTTTATGCACCATTTGATGAAAAAGTAAAAAAAGGCAAAACAGATATAAAAAGCCAAAAAGTTGCCATTCCAACTGGTGAAAAATGTCCAGAATGCGGGCATGATTTGCTTCTTAGAAAAGGAAGATTTGGTGAATTTGTTGCTTGTTCAAATTTCCCAAAATGTAAATATACAAAAAACATAAAAGCGCAAAGTGAACAACCAAAAAAAGAGCTGGTAAAACTAAGCGTTAAATGTCCACAATGTGGCGGTGACATAGTTGAAAGAGCTTCTCGTCGTGGAAAGTTTTTTGGATGTGGAAATTATCCAAAATGTAACTTCATCTCAACTTATGAGCCAACAGAAAAAAAATGCCCAGAATGTGGAAATACAATGGCAAAAAGAACGTTTAGAGGCAAAGAGATATACGAGTGCATCAAGTGCAAACATAGAGTAGATGCAAAATCTTAAATTTTTTTTATATGAAAAAAGATAACTTTACATGTAAAGAAGTTTGATATATAAATTTACGTATAATTAATTTTAGCAATAAAAATAGAAAGGATTCTTATGAGTAGTAATACGGTTACGATGACAGACAATAGAAATGGAAAAAGTTACGAATTTCCAATACTTGATGCAACTGTAGGTCCTTCGGTTGTAGATATTTCAACATTTTATAAAAACACTGGAATGTTTACATTTGATAGAGGATTTACTTCAACGGCTTCATGTCGTTCACGTATTACGTACATAGATGGCGATGCTGGTAAATTGATGTATAGAGGATATGATATATCATATCTTGCAACTCAAAAGATATTTTTAGATACAGCTTATCTTCTTTTGCACAAAAGATTGCCAAGCGATAAAGAGAGAAAAAGCTTTAGACTTGAGCTTAAAAAACGCTCTTTTATTCATGAAGATATGAGAAAACTTTTTGATGCATTTCCAAGCAATGCCCACCCAATGGCTATACTATCATCAGCTGTTTCAGCCCTTTCTACGTTTTATTTTGATCATTTAGATATTGATACTCCTGAAGAGTATATGGAAATGGCGCATAGAATTATCGCTAAAATTCCAACTTTGGCAGCCTTGTCTTATAGACATATGTTAGGGCTCCCTATCATTTACCCAGACTTAGATAAAGGTTTTACGGAAAACTTTTTATATATGTTAAGAGGATATCCTCATGGGCACGTTGATTTGCGTCCGATTGAAGTAAAAGCACTTGATACGATTTTTACTCTTCATGCAGACCATGTACAAAATGCTTCAACAACAGCAGTTAGAGTTGTTGCTTCAACTCACGCTCACCCTTACGCTGCTATAAGTGCTGGAATTGGTGCGCTTTGGGGTAGGGCTCATGGTGGAGCAAATGAGTCTGTTATACGTCAACTTGAAATGATTGGCGATGTTAAAAACGTTGATAAATTTATAGCAAAAGCAAAAGACAAAGATGATCCATTTAGACTTATGGGATTTGGACATAGAGTTTATAAAAACTTTGACCCAAGAGCTATGATTCTCAAAAAAATTCGTGAAAAATTAATGGAGGATTTAAGCATCGATAGCAAACTTGTAGAAGTTGCAAACAGAATTGAAGAGATTGCTCTTAGTGATGAGTATTTTGTCAGTCGCGGGCTTTATCCAAATATCGATTTTTACTCAGGATTAATTTTACGAGCACTTAAAATTCCAAAAGAGATGTTTGCTGTTATCTTTGTCATAGGAAGAACTCCTGGTTGGATTGCACAGTGGATAGAGCTTAAAGAGCAACCAGATATGAAAATCTCAAGACCAAGACAACTCTATCTTGGCCCAGATGATATAACACCTGAATACAAAAAATAATTTACGAGATATATTCTCGTAAATTACTCCAAAGTTATTTCGTAACCACCAGTTATTCTTTTTGCAACATATTTATTGTCTTTTCCAGTTAGTTTTATAATTACTCTATAAAAACTTGAGTCAGAGCCAAAACGAATAGAACTAAAACTTATAGAATCAAATCCACTATCTCTTATATCCATTGTTTGTGTGACAATTGCAACTTTGTCTCTTTGAAAATCTAAAACTACTCTACCGCTATGGGATAAATCTATAAATTCTTTCAATGAATCTTTTGTGAAAATTTTTAATTTTTTATTGTTAACTTCATATGTTACAAAACTTTCCCATGAGTTTTTGTCTTCGTGATTAATTTTTGCATATTTTAGTTTTGTCGCAATAGTTAAATTTTCTTCTTTAGGTAAAGATATAGGTGCCACATTTTTGGTTAAATCTTTAGCGGCATTTTGCTCAGTAGTAATTACAATTGTTGCATTTTCTTTTTGAGGTGCAACAGTAATATCTTTTAGTTTTGTCGCAATAGTTGTATTTTGAGATGTGACTTCTATTTTTTCATCCACTTTGATTATAGGTTTAGAAATACTTTCATTTATTGATGATACAATAGTTAAATTTTCTTCTTTAGGTAAAGATATAGGTGCCACATTTTTTGTTAAATCTTTAGCGGCATTTTGCTCAGTAGTAATTACAATTGTTGCATTTTCTTTTTTTAACTGAGTAATACTTGGTAATGTACTTAACTTGGGTGCAACATCAAGCGATGCTTCAATAAGCGGAGTATATAAACTATTAGCCTGATCCAATGTGCTATTTTTCACTAGAAGCAAAGGGTCTTTGGAGTCAATCGCTTCATTTATCTCTATAATTTTCTTTATCACGTTTCCATTGCCATCTTGATAAGTAATCTCAACTTCTTTTAAAAGTTTTGCATCATTTGGTAAAATAAACTCTTGTTGGCTAAATGGTTTATCTATTTTTTTGTTTGAAAAGGTACTTAATATACTTTCAGACAAAGAACTACTTGTATTTTTGGCACTAAGAATCTGTAAAAATACTAATAATAAAACCAAATATATTTTTTTCACCTATTTCCTCCTCATATCTGGATCTAGCTGTCTTAACTCAAAATACTCTTTTTGTAAAGCAGCATTTTCTTTCTTTAAAGCCAATATAACATTTTCAAGCTTTGCTTTGTCGGTTTTTCTATCGTTTAAAACTTCCAATGAGTTTGTGCCAAAGAGTATATTGCCAACATAAATACCAAACAAAACAACTACAAAAAATATCAAAGATACTTTTGCTGTAAAGATAATGTTTTGTTTGGTATACTTATTCATCTATTTAAATAACCCTTTTCCTAAATACTCACCAAATCCAAGTTCTTTTTCGATTTCTAAAAGTCTATTGTATTTAGCAGTTCTCTCACCTCTTGCCATAGCTCCTGTTTTAATTTCGCCAGTATTTAGAGCAACTGCAAAATCAGCTATAAAAGCATCTTCGCTCTCACCGCTTCTGTGACTCATGATACATTTATAATTATTTCTTTGAGCCAGGCGTACTGTTTGCATAGTTTCACTTACAGTACCTATTTGATTTGGTTTTATTAAAATAGCATTAGCGATATCTTTTTTTATACCTTCTTCTAAAATAGCTTTGTTTGTAACAAACAAATCATCACCAACAAGTTGAACTTTGTTTCCAAGCTTTTTTGTCAAAATCTTCCATCCATCCCAATCGTCTTCACTTAAACCATCTTCTATGGAGACGATAGGGTATTTTGAGCATAAAAGTGCGTAATAATCAACAAGTTCACTACTTCTTAATGTTCTTTTTTCGCCAGCAAGTACGTAACCTTTTTTCTCATCGTAAAATTCACTACTTGCAACATCAAGTGCTATAGCTATATCTTTGCCAGCTTTATACCCTGCTTTTTTGATAGCTTCCATGATGATTTCTATAGGCTCTTCATTGTTTTTTAGATTTGGAGCAAAACCACCTTCATCACCAAGAGAAGTTGAGTGTCCTTTTACATGTAAGATATTTTTTAAATTGTGATACACTTCAGTTGCAGCACGAAGAGCATCTTCAAAAGTGTCAAAATTTAGTGGCATTATCATATATTCTTGAAAATCAACGTTATTGTCAGCATGGCTTCCGCCATTTATGATATTAAACATCGGAGTTGGTAAAACTAGCGCATTTGAGCCACCAAGATATCGATAAAGTGGAATGTCTAAACTAGTTGCACTTGCCCTTGCTACTGCCATAGAAACACCAAGAGTTGCATTTGCACCTAGGTTTGAGTAGTTTTCTGTTCCATCCATCTCTTTTAAAATAGCATCAATTTCTGCTTGATTATATGGACTCATACCAATAAGTGTATCTGCAATTTTTTCAACATTTTCGCAAGCTTTTAAAACACCTTTACCCATGTATCTACTGTCTTTATCTCTAAGCTCTAAAGCTTCTCTTTTTCCTGTGCTTGCACCGCTTGGAACGATAGCGCTTGAAGTTGTTCCATCACTTAAAACAACGGTTGCACGAACTGTTGGATTTCCTCTACTGTCTAATACTTCATCTGCATAAATATCGTCAATAAAAACCATTCTTAATCCTCTAAATTGGTATCTTCATCATCTGCTGATGACATCAGGGATGCATCAACGCCCATTGATTGTTTTATAGTATCTTCTATCTCTTTTTTAACATCAGCATTTTCTTTCAAAAATACTTTCGCGTTTTCTCTGCCTTGACCTAGTTTTTTATCTTTATAACTAAACCAAGCACCACTTTTATCAATTATATCTAACTTAACACCATAATCAACTATCTCACCTTCTTTGCTTATACCCTCACCAAACATGATATCAAACTCTGCTTGGCGAAACGGAGGAGCTACTTTGTTTTTTACAACTTTTGCTTTTACTCTATTTCCAATTTGCTCTTCACCTTGTTTTAGAGTTGCAATCTTTCTTACGTCAATCCTAACAGAAGCATAAAATTTTAGCGCATTTCCACCAGTTGTAGTCTCTGGCGAGCCATATCCCATAGTTCCAATTTTCATACGAATTTGATTTATAAAGATAACAGTAGTACTCATTTTATGTAAAATACCTGTTAGTTTTCTAAGAGCCTGACTCATAAGTCTTGCTTGAAGACCAACGTGCAAATCCCCCATGTCGCCTTCAATCTCGTTTTTTGGAGTTAGAGCCGCAACTGAGTCAACTACTATAACATCAACAGCACCACTTCTTGCAACAGTTTCTACGATATCAAGAGCTTGTTCTCCAAAATCTGGCTGAGATACTAAAAGGTTGTCTGTATCAACTCCAAGATTTTTAGCGTATTTTACATCAAGTGCGTGTTCAGCATCTATAAAAGCGCAAATACCACCACTTTTTTGTGCTTCTGCAATGATTTGAAGTGCAAGTGTTGTTTTACCAGAGCTTTCTGGTCCATAAACTTCTATAACTCTCCCTTTTGGTATTCCACCAATACCAAGAGCTAAGTCAAGTCCAAGCGAGCCTGTGCTGATTGAGTCAATCGGTTCAATCTCTTTATCACCAAGTCTAACAATGGCACCTTTTCCAAACGCCTTGTCTATTTGCTTTAAAGTAAGCTCTAAAGCTTTCTTTTTGTTTTCATCGATTGCCATTTTTATCCTTTAAAATGTTGGTTTATTTTATCATTTTGGTTTTAAAAAAGACCTTTGTAGTGCTTTTTTGAAAATAAAAAATTGTATAAATTTTATAATGAATTTAATTTTTTGCAATAAAATATTTCATTTTGAAATGACAGCAATCAAAATGCATAGAAAAATCTTGGGTTAGATTACACTACTAACCAAAAAGCCTTTGAAACCAACTCTTTTTTGGCTCCTCTTTTTTTACATTTTTTCTCTCAAGTAACATTTTTTGTATAGAGTCTTTATAGTCTTTGTCATCGTTTAAGATGTGATGTGTAAGCCAAATTTGAAGTTCAGCCATCAATTGTCCTACTATATCTTCACCATCTTTATATCTTTGAAAATATTTTTCAACAGTTTTTATAAAAGCTTCATGGACTTTTTTGTGCGGAGCTGTTAGTGGGTATCCAGCTTGTTCCATTAAAGTCTCTTCAAAAGCGAAATGAGAAACAGTATAGTCTTTTAGTGAGATAAGTATCTCTGGAAGTTTAGCTGTATTGTTTGATACTAAAGCTTCGTGAAGCTCGTTTATATACTCTATAATCCGTTGGTGCTGCTTGTCAATAACTGGCAACCCAATCTCATACGATGAATTCCAATCCCAATAAGCCATTTTGGTATTTCCTTTAGTTTAGACTTTAATTGTTTATTATAAGACACACGACTTAAAATGATTTTAAAGCAGTGAAATATTTAGTTATTTGACTCTTTATTTGCTACAATACTGCACCTAAAAAACAAAGAGAAAAAATGAAAACATTACAAATTGCTCACTCGCCTGATGCCGATGATATATTTATGTATTATGCTATAAAATTTGGTTGGGTTGATACTTTTAATTTAAAATTTGAAAATATAGCTCTTGATATACAAACACTAAATGAAGACGCACTAAAAGGCACTTACGATGCTACTGCTATAAGTTTTGGACTTTATCCTCTTATATGCAATGATTATGCACTTTTAAGAACTGCTGTAAGTTTTGGAGAGGGTTATGGACCAAAGCTTATAAAGAAAAAAGAGACTAAACTCAAAAAAAACTTTAAAGTTGCACTTAGTGGAAAACACACAACAAACGCTCTTATATTTAAGCTTGCTTATCCAGAAGCCAGAGTTGTTTACAAAAACTTTTTAGATATAGAGAGTGCAGTTTTAAACGCAGAAGTTGATGCTGGAGTTTTGATACATGAGAGTATTTTAGAGTTTGATAATTCGCTTGTGGTTGAGAGAGAGATTTGGGATATTTGGAGTGAATTAAACAAAGAAAATCTTCCACTTCCACTTGGTGGAATGGCTATAAGAAGAAGTTTGCCATTGCTTGATGCCATAAACACAGAAGAAATTTTGATAAAAGCGGTAAAAGTAGCAACCTCATGTAAAAAACAACTATCAAAAATGTTACTTGAAAGAGACTTGGTAAGAGTTGATGAAAATAAGCTAAACACTTATCTAAATTTATATGCAAACAATGACTCAGTATCCATGAATGAAACTCAATTAAAAGCAGTAAATAAGCTTTTTGAGCTTGGTTTTAAACAAGGCTTTTATGATGAGCTTATAAATGCAAATGATTATCTTTTGCCCTCAGAATACAAAGAGCTTAGATTTGAGAAGTGAAATCGTTGATTTTAGTAAATATTCAAGCATAAAGATAGGAAAAAAACTTCCTGTTTTTAAGATAGAGAGTTTGGATGATGAATGTGAAGGCATGTTTATCATTGGTGGAGCAAATAACCTTTTAATCTCAGACAATCCTCCACCTCTTGCTATGCTTGATAGGGAAAAATTTGAGTACATTATTGAAGATGAAAAAGGTTTAAGAGTTGGCGCTTTTACAAGTGGTGGAAAACTTTTAAGTTATGCAAAAAAACACGATTTAAGTGGTTTCGAAATGCTTCAAAAACTACCCGGAACCATTGGTGGAATGATTAAGATGAATGCTGGGTTAAAAGACTTTTCTATAAGTGATAATCTAAAAAGTATCTTTACATGTAAAGGCGAAATATCAAAAGAAAATTGTGGGTTTTCATATAGAAATTCAAACATAAATGGAGTTATTTTTGAAGCTTTGTTTGAAGTAAAAAAAGGCTTTGATTATGAAAGATTTGAGAGTTTTAAAAAAGCAAGAGCCAATCAACCAAGCACTCCAAGTGCAGGAAGTTGCTTTAAAAATCCACCAAATGATTATGCAGGAAGACTTATTGAAGCGGTTGGATTAAAGGGCAAAAGAGTTGGCGATATGGCATTTAGCGATGTTCATGCTAACTTTTTAGTAAATCTTGGTAGTGGAAAATACGAAGACGCATTAACTCTTATAGATGAAGCACAAAAAAGAGTGTTTGAAGAGTTTGGTATAAGGCTAGAGTTAGAGATAAAAATAGTATAAAAAAATACTATTTTTCTAAAATATGCAAATACTCATAAGTTGAGCTTGCCTTATAGTCTCTGTTTTTATCTGCTTTATATCTTTGGTACTCTTTCTTTACAAGGCTATATTTTCCATACTTTTGCATAACGCTTTTTATCTCATCTTCTCTCATGAGACCTTAGTTGTTGTAACTTAAAAATATGTATTTAAAATTTGCGTTTTTTATCAACTCGTCAAAACCTTTTAAAACATCTCGTTTCTTACAATAACTTGAGCGGTTGTACTCTCTTAAACCAGTTTTTCCTTTTGGTAAAAAATCATCATACAAAGCTATAGTATTTAAAAGATGATAGTTTGCTCCATATTGTCTTTCATTGTAGGGCGGATCAAGATACAAAATATCGCCAGAAATCTTTTTTATAAGCAAATTGCTATCTTCTTGATAAACCTCATGAGAGTTATCATTTTCTAAAAAATTTGCAGATTCTAGTACTAACTCTTTTTTTGCTGAAGCCTTTAAGTCTTTCAAAAATGCACCATAAACTGAAGCCGTATTTGCAACTTTATCAGCACTCTCTATAAGTGAAGCAAGCAAAAAGTAGTAAAGGTTTTCGTTTATTGTTTCATCTTTTTTCCACTCTTCTATCTTTGTTCTAATAGCATCTATTTTTTTGCCATTTTCATCACTGAAGTATTGCCTCTGGCTTCTACTTCCAATACAGTAATTATTATAAATAAATCCAGTTTTGATTGGTTCTAGCTCATTTAGTTTTTGGATAAATTTCTCTTTATTTTTTATGGGTTTATGATTTCCTATGTAGTTTTTATTTAACACAAAGCTATAATCTTCCAAATCATTGCTTATAACTTTTTTCACGTAAGGTTTGAAAACTCGTCCTACTATACCAGTTCCTGCGAACAAATCACAAAATACTTTTTTTGATAAATCATCGCCAACTACACTTTTTACTTCGTCTTGTATCCATGAAGATTGAGTGAATTTTGAACCTATGTAATTCATGCTTTTTTTTCTTTTAAATAATTATTTTTTAAAATATTTAAAAAAACTTTATTTCTACAGTTGGCATCTTGTAGAATTTGAAAAAATTCTATAACATTTAAATGAGCATTAATAACACCATCTTTTCCACTAACATACTTATAATAAGAACTTATTTTGTTTAGAGTATTTCCAAATGAGTATTCACTAAAAGACTGTGAGTCTGTTAACCACTCTCTAAAGGCATCATCTATATCAATTATAGTATAGGAAAATATGCTCCTTACATTATTAATATTTTTTCTTATGTACATAGGGTAATCTTGTAGTTGAGTTATTGCTTCCTTTTTTTTTGATAGTGTGGTATTAAGTCTTTTAAACTCAATTAATAAAATATCCTTGAATTCATTATCGGGATTAGAATAAAATATAACTAAATCAGGTTCTTGATTTTTGTGATGTTTGATAATCTCATCAACTGGTTTTTCTGTAACGTCGCTTACAATTTTTGCTATTGTTTTATCACTAGCCGCATAACTATACGACATAAATTTATCATCAAATATCCATACATTATTTGCATATAGAGAAATGTCATTACTAGTTTTACCTTTACGCATAAATAAATTATGAATATCTGTTTCGTCAAAAGATAGTCTATTTTTTGACGTTTCATTATAAATTTCCAACAACATATCTATTATAGTTTGTCTATAGCCTATATAATCAGCTAATTGCTCTTGTCCTACCTGGGTAAACTGATTTGTAATTTCTTTGAATTTTTTTTCATCAAACTTATCTTTTCCTTTTTTTAATAAGTTTGTAAATGTCTCTACTTCTTTTCTTGTATTTTTTCTTTCTTTGTCAAATGCTTCTTCTGCCTGTTTTAAGATATTGGATTCAGATATTGATAAACTATCTATATTTTTTACATATCTTCCAAGATGCGGAAAACTATTAACAACATTCTGTTTTTTTCTTTAAGTTCGTTTTCTATTTCCGGGAATTTTTCTTTTAAAATTTCATTTAATAATTTTTCTAATTCTTTATTTATTTCAGGAAAGGTTATAGGGTTTTCTTTGGTTGGATTGCTTTGATTTGGAGGAATTACAAAATCTGTTCTTGAATCTTTAACTCTATTTTCTTCAAAATAGTTTGATGTTAAGCAAAATATTCCACTGTATCCTTCTTGTAAGTTTTCAATTTTTGTTTGTTTTGGAAAATCTTTAACATATCTATCGGATGCACCATAGAATTGTGATATAGTATCTTTTGTTTTTGCTTTTATTATTCTATAGTCAAGATTAAAAGTGTATGTTTTTTCATTTGGAATATCATTATTTTTTTTATCAAATTTTGCTAAATCTATTTTTATGTTAAAACTTTTCTTTTCAAACTTATGTTTATTAAAGCTTTTATCCAAATTCTTTTTATTAAGCCATAATTTTTTATTAATTGATATTTTAAATTCCTTATTTTCATTTTTAAATCTAATAAACATTGGTAAAAGTTTTACAAAAAATTCTTCTTTTAATATATCAATATTATAATTTTCTATTTCGTTTTGCTCAGCATATTCTTCATTAATGTTTTTAAAGGTAATATTTGTATAGCTTGTTGGTGAAGAATTTCTTTCTGATTTAATATCTTCAATTGAGTTTGCTGAAAACTTTCTGTTAAAATCAATACTTGTTTTTAATCCTAAATTAGCATTGTCTTTAGTTTGACTTTCTATAATCATATTATCAAATACCTTTAAGCACATTATTCTGCCACTGCCTAAAGCACCCAATTTTATTTTATAATCACTCCATAGTGTCAAAAAAGATATTATGTTTTCTTCTGTAAATCAATCCCCATTGTCTTTTACTGCGTAACCAAGTATTGTATTCTTTTTACTATCAATGTTGAAAGTTATTTCTACTTTGTCTGCATTGGCTTGAAACGAGTTTATTATAGCTTCGTATAATGGTTGAAAAAAGTCTATTTTTTCTGTTATGCTTTTTATTGCTCTTTCTAGATTCACTAACATATAACTTTTCCTTTTTACATGTAAACTTTTTTAAGACTTTCAAGCTTTGAAGTTGCATTTAAAAGTAGCATATCAGCCAAAATTATAGCGCTCATCATCTCAGCAACTACACTTCCGCGAACCGCTATACAAGGGTCATGTCTGCCTTTTAAAGAAAAGTTGACACTCTCACCATTTACATCTCTTGAACTTTGCTCTTTAAAAATTGAAGGAGTTGGTTTAAAGTGCACTCTAAGTTCTATTGGCTCGCCACTGCTTATGCCACCAAGTATACCGCCACTATGATTTGAGAAAAACTTTTCTTTGTTCATTTCATCATTGTTTGCACTTCCTCTTAAGCTTGAGGCTTTGACGCCTTCGCCAATTTCAACCGCTTTTACTCCATTTATACCCATTAAAGCTTCGGAAAATTTTGCATCAAGTTTTGCATAAAGTGGTTCGCCAAGTCCAATAGGAGCATTTAATATTTGAATAAATGCACAGCCTCCAACTGAATCATGGTCTTTTTTTGCATTTACGATTAACTCTTTTTGTGATTCTTCAAAAGCGCTATCTAGTGCATATATTTCACTTGTTTTGGCATATTCAAAGTCGAAGTTTGAACCTTTAATCTCGCCAATTTGACAAATTCCACTTTGTACTTTTATACCAAATTCGCTAAGAAGTTTTGTAGCAATTGCCCCAGCAGCCACACGCGCAGCAGTCTCTCTTGCACTACTTCTTCCACCACCTCTATAATCTCTAAAACCATACTTCATGAAGTAAGTAAAATCAGCGTGTCCTGGGCGAAATATATCTTTTACGTTGTCATAATCTTTTGATTTTTGATTTTCATTAAATATCACAAGAGCTATTGGCGTTCCAGTTGTAACGCCTTCAAAAACTCCACTTAAAATCTGAACAACATCACTCTCTTTTCTGCTCGTTGCAAATTTGTTTTGTCCTGGTTTTCTTCTATCAAGCGCAGCTTGTATATATGCTTCATCAATGCTAAGCCCTGCTGGAACGCCATCAACCACACACCCGATAGCAACTCCATGAGATTCGCCAAAAGTTGTTATACAAAAACGATTTCCAAAGCTATTCATGTGTATCCTTTTTTAAAATCTCTAAAGCTTTTTTTGCACAGTTTTGCTCGGCTTCTTTTTTTGTTTTACCAAGAGAGGTTGCTAGTTTTTCATTGTTTATCATGATGCAAACTTCAAACTCTTTTTGGTGATCTGGCCCAAATGAACGTATAAGTTTATAAGTTGGTGTTACTCCAAACTCTGCTTGAGTTATCTCTTGTAAAGTAGTTTTATAATCTTTAAAAATGCTTTGCATATCAATCTTTGGATAAACACTCTCAAGCAAGTTAGTTACTATGGTTCGCACCGCGTCAAGCCCACTTTCAAGATAAATCGCTCCCATTAATGCTTCAAAAGCGTTAGATAGTATGGAAGCTTTTTCTCTGCCATTGTTATTTTCTTCGGCTATTGAGATGAGTATATATCTTCCTAAATCTAACTTTTTGGCTAACTTTTGAAACCCTTTTTCGTTTACAAGCGAAGCTCTAAGCTTTGAGAGTTCACCCTCAGCTAAATCCTCAAATTTTTTAAATAAATACTCGCCAACAATCAAATCAAGAACAGCATCTCCTAAAAACTCCAATCTTTCATTGTTCTTTGCTTTTATGTAACTTCTGTGTGTAAGTGCTTGGGTTATAATTTTTGTGTCTTTAAACTCATAACCCAAACACTCTTCAAGGCTTTTAAGTGTTATTTTCATCTTTTTCCCTAGCTTTTTTAAGTTTTAGTGCTTCTTCTTTTGCAATTTTATCGCACTTTTCGTTTTCTTCGTGTCCTGCGTGCCCTTTAACCCAAGTCCCTTTTACTTTGTGATTTTTTGAAACTTTTATATACTCTTTCCACAAATCTGGATTTTTCACATTTTTAAAGTCTTTTGCTATCCAGTTTTCTAACCACTCAATGATGCCTTTTATAACATAGCTTGAATCACTTACTATCTCAATATAGCAAGGCTCTTTTATGATTTTCATAGCTTCTATAACAGCTTTTAATTCCATTCTGTTATTTGTCGTATCTATTTCACCGCCTGAAACTATTTTTTCACTATCTTTATATCTTAAAATCGCGCAATAACCGCCAAATCCCGGATTTCCAAGAGAGGAGCCATCACTAAAAAGAGTAATACGCTTCATATTCGTTTTTTATCAAATTTGCAGAGATAAATGGTAGTTTTAAACTGTGGCAAGATGGACATCTGTAAAAATGCATAGGAAAAGTTCCTTTGCAAGAGCTACATGTATATTCGAAATTGAGCCCAGCTTTTGTGTAGTGTTCTTTTGATAAAACGGATAGTATTTCAAGTTCAAATGGCATTTTTTCAGGTTTTTCGTTGCTCAACCCTTTTGCACAAAGTATAGATTTTACAAGCGTGGCATCTGAAGTTTTTAGCACATCTTCGTTACTTTCCCAAAGCAAGTCAAAAACTGTATTTGGATGCAAAAGATTTATATCAAACTCCAAACCAGTTTTTCTTGCAAATTCAAAAAGCATCCTTGCAACAAGTGGCTCTTTTTTTGCAACTTCTATTAGTTCATTGTATTTTACTTTATCGGTCTTTGAAGGTTCGCTTAAAACCTTTAGGGCATTCATAAAGTTTTTCTCTAGTGCAACATCAACGTTTAACTCTTCAAGTGCGTCTAAAACTTCCAAAGCTCTATCATACTCTTGAAGTTGCTCATATGTAACGGTTAGATAACGCAGAGCCTCTTCATTTCTAGGATAAAGTCTTAGCGCTTCTATAAAAACTTCGGTACTTCTTCGCAAAAATCCAGCTTTAAAATATGTCTTGCCAAGTTCGGTTAATATGTACTGTTTTTCATCTTTGTTTTTCACTCTTTTAAGAGCAATAAGGTAAATGCCTATAGCTTTTTCATACTCTCCACTTTTTGCAAAAGAGTGTGCTAAAAGTCCCAAAGATTCTGAAGAGATGCTAAACTCATCAAGAAGTTTTTTATATTCGTTTGCATCGGCCATAACTTCAAATCTTTTGATAAATTGCTCGATACTGTTTTTCTCTTCGTTGCTTTTAAAAACTCCCCACCAGTAGTTTGCAAAAGCGATTACAAAGATAACAGCAAAAAATATGATTATTCCAAAAATCGGATCTCTGTAATCTAAAAAGAAAGTATCCAAAATATCAGCCTTTTGTAAAAAATAGATGAAGATTATAGCAAAGGTAAGCTAATAACCAATATAATTGCTCTCATGATAGACAATGAATCAATAGAAACACTAAAACAGCGTATAGATGTTGTTGATGTTGTTGGAAACTATATCGAATTAAAAAAAGCTGGTGCAAACTTTAAAGCCGTATGCCCATTTCACTCCGATACAACTCCAAGTTTACATGTAAGTCCAAGTAAGCAGATTTATCACTGTTTTGCTTGTGGAGCTGGTGGGGACGCTATAAAGTTTGTGATGGAATACGAAAAGTTAACATATCCAGAAGCTATCGAGAGAATAGCAACTATGTACAATTTTTCATTAACCTACAAAGCTACAAGCGGGGAAAAAAGAAGTGAAAAAAAGATACTCGATAGCTTAAATCTTTTCTTTCGCCAAAATTTAGATAAAAATAGTATCGCAAGAGAGTACCTAAAAAACAGAGGAATAGGGGAGAGTTCGGTTTTAAAATTTGAGATTGGTTACGCACCACTTTCACATTTTACGCTTAACTTTTTAAAAGGACAAGCTTTTACCACAAAAGAGTGCATCGAAGTTGGAGTTGTTGGAATTGGGGATAGAAACGAAGAATACTCAAGATTTATAGAGCGTATCACTTTTCCTATACACTCACCAAGCGGGAAGATTGTGGGTTTTGGTGGCAGAACTATAACAAATCATCCTGCAAAATATGTAAATTCACCACAATCAAGTGTGTTTAACAAATCAAGACTTTTGTATGGATATCACTTAGCAAGAGAGAGTATCGCAAAAAATGGAAGAATTATCGTTTGTGAAGGGTATTTGGATGTTATCATGCTTCATCAAGCTGGATTTAACGAAGCAGTTGCAACACTTGGAACAGCTCTTACAAATGAACATATTCCTCTTTTAACAAGAGCAAGCCCGAAGGTTATACTCTCTTATGATGGAGATAGTGCAGGGGTTGAGGCAGCTCTAAAAGCAGCAAAACTTTTATCGCTTCATAACATTGAAGGCGGGGTTGTGCTTTTTGGTGGAAATATGGATCCAGCAGATATGGTACAAAAGGGACTCAGTGATAAGCTAAACGCTCTATATAACAATCCTCGAGATTTTATAGAGTTTTGTTTAGAGTACACGGTTAAAAAGTTTGATTTAAAAAGTGCTCATGAAAAACAAAAAGCACTTGACGCAGCACTAGAATATCTAAAAACTCTACCTTTTACACTATCTTCAAATTACGTAGGAATGCTTGCGAGTATGGTTGGTATAAAGGCTGGGCTTATTCATCTAAAAAGCAATAAACCAACAAAAAAACCTTTATATGTGAAGAGTAGTTTTGAAGATCCACTTGAACTTTCAGTTATAAAAACTCTTTTGATAAATCCAAACATGACAGATATAGTTTTAGATATCATTGATACTTCAATGTTTAAAACTCACAATGAAGAGCTTGAAGAACTTTTGCAAAATAGACGTGATACGCCAAGCTTAAGACGTCTACTTTTGATGGATGATATACAAATCTATAACGAAGAAGAGTTGCAAAAAGCGCTTTTACCGTTTTTGGTAAGCCACTATGAAGATGAACTTGAAAAAGTTAGAAATTCAAAAACTTTAAACTTTCAACAAAAAAGCTTTTATTTGCGAAAAATTAGAGATATTATCATGAAATTAAAACAAGGAGATTTAGTAGCTTATGAAAGCTTTGGCACTTTTTAGCGGTGGTCTTGATAGCATGATTGCTATGAAACTTATAACTTCTCAAGGCATAAATGTAACAGCTTTAAATATGAATATAGGTTTTGGTGGGACAAAAGATATGTCCGCAACTTTTAGGGCAAGAGCAAAAATGGTTGGTGCTGATTTTGAAGTTGTTGATGTAAGGCAGAGATATATAGATGAGATTTTATTTGCTCCAAAACACGGATATGGAAAAAGGTTTAATCCATGTATCGACTGTCATGGATTTATGTTTAAAGTTGCAAAAGAGCTTTTAAGCGTTCATGATGCTAATTTCATCATAACTGGTGAAGTTGTTGGACAACGCCCAATGAGTCAAAACAAAAATGCATTAAATAGTGTTTTGGGACTTGCAGGAGACGCAGATAACATCATACTTCGTCCAATGAGTGCGAAACTTTTGCCTTTAACAAAGCCCGAACTTGAGTGCTGGGTTGATAGAGAAAAACTTCTTGACATACAAGGAAGAGATAGAAAAAGACAACTCTCTTTGGCAGCAGAGTTTGGATTTAGTGAGTATCAAAATCCAGGTGGTGGATGTTTGCTCACTGACATAAATTTCTCGCAAAAAGTAAAAGAGTTTGTAAAATATCAACCTTTACATGTAAATGATATAGCGCTTTTAAAAGTTGGAAAACATTTTAGACTTGAAGGTGGCGCAAAGTTTATATTTGGAAGAGATGAAGCAGAAAATAGCACGATAGAAAATATCAAGCATGACGATTTTGTGGACGTATCTTTGGGCGAAGATTTACCAGCTCCAAGTGGAAAAATCTCAAAAAATGCAACTAAAAGTGATAAAGAGTTAGCCTGTAAAATCTTTTTGGCTCATACAAAACTAGACAAAAACAGACCTCATGAAGTAAAAGTAGGTGATGAAATTATCAGCGAAATCTCACTAAAAGACAAAAACGAAGCAAAAATCTTCGCTATTGGGATATAAATATTTACATGTAAACTTTTTTACATGTAAATTAATTTTTCTTTTTGTATAATTCTCTTTCTTTTTGGGGTGTTGGCGCAGCTGGGAGCGCGCAACGCTGGCAGCGTTGAGGTCAGGGGTTCGATCCCCCTACACTCCACCACGATTTTTTGGTACTTTGTTTAATCTTTTTAAAAGAGTTTTTCATGAGTGTGCCAGAAATTGTGCCAAAACCTAATCAAACAAAGATGTTTTATCACCAATTTTTACAAATGAATCTTTTATAAATTTGCCATAGACTGAATGAATATTTCTTGAGTCTTTATACCCAACAAATTCTGCTATTTTTGAAAGCATATGAGAGGCAAAAGTATGTTAGAAATTTTAGTGTTGTTTTGTTTGATTTGAAAATAAATTCATTGTTAAAAACATCAAGACTAAAGTTGCAAATAAAATTTTATTGATTTTTATTTTCTTGTTCTTTTGTTTGCCAAATTTCTATATCCACGTTGCTTTCAGTAGAAATCTTTTTTTTAAATTCTACAAAATCAATAAAATGTTCATGACTATAATCTTTACCTCTTTTGTTCCAGCTTTTTACACAATATTTTATAAATTCTTCTAAAAGTAAAAGTTCTTCTTTGCTTTCCATGGAAATATGTAATGAGTTAAGTTCAACTGCTTTTTTATTTATATAACTATATAGTTTCAATATATTCTCCTCATTTAACTTACCATAAATTAATTTTTCTACCGAAGGATTTAATGGTATAATGGATTGAATGGCTCATTGGGAAGTCTTTACATGTAAGTTATTCATTTGTCTTTCAACCTTACGCCTTCAAAAAATTTATCATATTGGGGTTTAAATTCTTCAATATAGGGGATTAAGGTAAAATACTCATTTTTATATAGATAATTTCTTACTGCCCAATCTGCATTTATGTCTCTATCTCTACATTCATAGACTTCTACTTCAAAATTATTTATTGTTTGATTTTGTTGTTGTATTAACTCATCATCCTTTTTTTCACACAATTCTATTACAAACCTTTTTGCTTCACTATTGTTTTTAAATTTCATTATATATACTTCTGGATACATATAGACATTTTTACCTAAATTAGTTAATTGTCCTATAAAACTACTATTTTGATTTTTATATGAAATCCAATGAATTTTTGGTAAATCTATAATAAAATTATCTGTTTCAAATTTTGATACACCAAACATATTTTTTATATAATATTTAATATTTGTTCTAATAGAATAGTCTTGGTTGAGTTCGATATCTTGTAGATAAGCAAATAGTGCTATTACCACAATCAATACAAATGAAGATATTTTAAATATTTTTTTCATTCAAAAATTTCCTTAAAATCTGCTAGGAGCAGTCACAGGGCTTTTTGGCCCTGATCCAAACAAAGTTTTACCAGCTTCATTAACATCATCAAGTGCTTTAGGAAGTTGTTCTCTCCGGCATTTGTCATACTCTATAGTATATACCAAAGCCTATCTTGGTTAGAGCAATTATCTTGCTTTGCCAAATCTTCCCATTTTTTGCACTCATCCATTTTTCTTTGTGCATCATCACCTTTATCTTTGACTTTTTTCCATGTAAACAAATCCCAAAGTTTTGATACAAATAACCCATCTGGATCAAAGTAATTCACAGGATCATTTAACACATAATTATAAAGGTTTATATCTCCACCATTAAAGTCAATAGGATC
>JBKECC010000058.1:0-3043 GCA_047974135.1 Campylobacteraceae bacterium
TAAAAATTTCTGCAAAGACTGATGTTGGTAATCATGAAATATCATTATCAGCAGGATATTCTGAGTCGTATTTGACAAATGGTTTAAGAATGTATAATACAACCTCTCAAAGTTGGAATCCTTGGACAAAGGCTTTTGGTATAAGTGAAGGTGAGCAAGATACTTTTACACTAAATATAGCTGACAATATCCAATATGACAATCTGCTCATTGGAGTTGCAGCAGGATATGAGTTCGTGCATAGAAAAGTAAAATCAAATGTAAATTCAGCCGCGTATAATACACTTATTCCATCACAACTATTAAATCAAGTTATAAGAAAAGATACAGATGAAAAAGATCACCTCTTTAACCTTGGACTTACAGCAGAGTATAGAGTAAATGACTCATTTATACCTTATATGAAACTCTCAAGTGCGCAAAGAACCCCATATTTTAATGAACAATATGGAAACAACCCAAATACAGGTGTACAGATTCCAAATCAAGACTTGAAAAATGAGAAAGTTTACGGGGTTGATGTGGGATTTAATGGTGAATATAGTGACTTTTACTACTCAGCTACATCATACTATCAATATTATAAAGATTATATAGAGTTAGTACTAACTGGGTACAATACTAATGCTGGCTTGCCTATAAGACAATTTCAAAATTTAGATGAAGCGACTATACTTGGCGTTGAGGCTATGGTTGGATATAAAATCACAAATAACATTTTTTCAGAAATAAAATACATGTACACTTATGGCAAAAACGAAGATGACAATCAGCCACTAGCTTACATAGCTCCACAAAAACTCTCACTAAGTTTGTATCAAGGTCAAGAATATGGTTTTAACTGGGGAGTTGAAGAGTTGTTAGTTTCAAAACAAAACAAAATTTCCCAAGTTGGTGGAGAGATAAAAAGCTCTGGTTATGCTCTTACAAACCTGTATGCAAATTATAAATTTAAAAATTTATGGTTGCTTAATGACTTTACTATAGGATTAGAGATAAATAACCTTTTTGATAAAAAATATAGAGAGCATTTAACAACTGTATCTTCAACTGCTTTTTATCGTCCTGATGAGGTTGGTATAAATGCTGCTTTAACATTTAAGGCGAAATTTTAAAAGGTTTATATATGAAGTTAACAAGACTTTTTACATGTATATTTTTAATATCTTTGTTTTGCAATGCGCAAAGCTTAGATATTTTAAATGTTGAAAAATTTAGTGCGGAAAATAAAAACAACAATATAACAAGGGTTTTTGGCTCGGCTCCGCCAATAACCCTTTTGGTTTATGTTTTAGCACCTGAAAAATTGATAGGTGTAAATACGCCTTTTAATCAACTCTCAAACAATAAATCAAAAGATTTTTTATCAAACGAATATCAAAATCTTCCAATTGTTGGTGGTTGGCACGGGGAAAATAGGCCAAATTTAGAAAAGATAATGTATCTAAAACCAGAACTCATTATATTTTGGGATACGGAACTTTTAACACAAAAAGCTTTGCAAGATATAAATACAATGAAGATAAATGCATTAAAGGTAAATATAGACAGTACTGAAAACTACCCAGAAGTGTTTTTGTATCTTGGCGAAGTTTTGGGCAAAAAGAAGAGGGCTGACGAACTTTATAATTACTCAAAAAAAGAGATTGATGAGTTAAAAAAATTTACTTCAACTATAGAAAAAAAGGCAAGAGTTTACTACGCGCAAGGCGACAATGGACTTCAAACCGAGTGTGATAAATCATTTCATGCTGAAGCCTTTATACTTGCAGGTGCAGAAATGGTTTATAAATGTGAGCAAAAAAGCGTTGTTGGTATGGTAAATATTGACTTTGAGCAAGTGTTAAAGTTAAATCCAGAAGTTATCATAACAAGAAGTAAAAACTTTTATGATGGCATATATAATGATAAAAAATGGACTTTGATAGATGCTGTAAAAAACAAAAGAGTTTTTTTGGTGCCAGATACACCTTTTAACTGGCTAGATAGACCACCTTCATTTTTTAGAATATTAGGAGCGCACTGGTTAGCAAGTAAATTTTACAAAGAAACGTATCCATATGATATAGATGCAAAAATAGCAGATTTCTTTAAAGTGTTTTTCTATAAAGAGTTAAACAAAGAAGAGATAAAACACTATTTTGTTGATAGATAAAAATATATAACAAGGAATAAAAACATGAAAAAAATCATTTTAATAGCAGCCTTACTACTCACTTCTGTTTTCGCAGATGATTTAAGAGTAGCAGCAGGTGGCGGATATAAACAAGTTGTTTTAAATATCATATCTGAGTATGAAAAGACAAATCCAAAGGTTGATAGCTTTTTTGGACACATGCCTCAAATAGCAACTCAAGCAAAAAATGGAAACATTCCACTACTAATAGGAGATAAAAACCATCTTCTTGCTCAAAATATCAAATTTAAAGAGTATAAAACTTTAGGACGTGGATACGCAGTTATCATCTATCCAAAAGGAGTTAGCCTAAACTCTACAAAAGATTTACTAAATAGCAATATCAAAAAGATAGCTATGCCTCAACCACAAAAAGCAGTTTTTGGAACAGCTGGGTTAGAGTTTTTACAAAACGAAAAACTATATGACAAAGTAAAAGACAAACTTTTACAAGTTTCAGGTGTTCCTCAAGTTGTTGCTTATGTGATAGCAAATGAAGTAGACGCAGGTATCGTAAACTTAACAGTTGCACTTGACAATATAGATAAAATCGGTGGTTATGTTAAAATCGATGATGCTAGTTATACTTCTATTGAAATCATAGCTGGTGTGATGGATAGTTGTGATAGTAAATGTGAAAACTTTTACAAATTTTTAGATACAAATACTACAAAAGATATACTCAAAAAGTTTGGGATGTAAGATATGGATATTGCGCCTAGTTTGATTATTCACCCAATAATACTAAGCGCAATAACCAGCTCTGTAACATTGATACTTGTTATCCTTAGAGGTATTCCACTATCTTGTTTTATGGCACACATAAACTTAAAACTAAAGTGGCTTTTTGTTGCACTCAAAACGCTT
>JBKECC010000060.1:0-5078 GCA_047974135.1 Campylobacteraceae bacterium
CTCCACGATAGTAAGTTCTAACAGCTTTGTTTTCAGCAACCTCTTTCGCACGTCCACTTGCTAGTAAGGAGCCACTTTTTATAACATCAGCTCTGTCACAAATCGCTAAAGTTTCTCTAACATTGTGATCTGTTATCAAAACACCGATATCAAGCTTTGTTAAATCTCTAACTATGCTTTGTATATCACTAACAGCTATCGGGTCAACTCCAGCAAAAGGCTCATCAAGAAGTAAAAACTTTGGCGTTATGGCTAAAGAACGCGCTATCTCACATCTTCTTCGCTCACCACCACTTAGACTAACGCCTTTTCTGTGGCGAATAGGTTCAATGTTTAAAAGGCTTAAAAGCTCGTTAACCTTGGCTTCTTGCTCCTCTTTTGTTTTGCAAGATATCTCTGTTGCAAGAAGAAGATTTTCTTCAACTGTTAAATCTTTGAAAATACTTGATTCTTGTGGCAAGTAACCAATACCTAACTTTGCGCGTTCGTGCAGTGGAGTTTTTGAGATAACTTTATCATCTAAAAATATATCGCCACGAGATGCTGGGATTAGCCCACAAATCATATAAAAAGTTGTAGTTTTTCCTGCCCCGTTTGGTCCTAAAAGTCCCACTATCTCGCCACTTTTGACTTCCAGAGATACATCATGAATAATCGCAGTTTTTTTGATTGTTTTAGCTAAATTCTTGACACTTAATTTATGCATTTATTTACCTTATATATTCTTTTGTTATCATCTTTTGTGATTATCTCTATCTTTACAAAATCCATCTCAAACTTTTTAAGCATCTCTTCAAGCTCGCTCTCGCCCCACTCTACAAAGTGCCAGCCCTCTTCTTCTAAATTTTCAAAAAGCCCATTTTGAAGCATACCAGAAAATCCGCTATTATAAATATCATAATGAAAAAAGCCATTTTTATAAACATTCATGATGGAAAAAGTAGGAGATGAAACATCTTCTTTTTTAAGTCCAAAATTTAGCGCAAACTCTTTTACAAGCGTTGTTTTTCCACTTGCTAAATCACCTTGCAAAAGAATAATCCCACCATTTGGAAAAATGCTTTTTACATGTAAAACTATTTTTTCTAACTCATCCTCTTTTAAAACAAACTCTTTCATTTTTATATTGTTTGTGAAAAGTGAATGATATCTTTTAATTTTTTAGATGCTTTGCCGTTTTCTAGCGCCATAGTTGCCATTTCTAAGCCCTCTTTTGCATCTCTTGCTTTTTTATATGTTTGCAGTGCATACGCAGCATTTAGCAAAACTATATCTCTTTTTGCACCTTTTAGAGTGTTATCTAAAATACCTCTTGTTATTTGTGCATTTTGGGCTGCATTTCCACCAATTATTTCCTCTTTTTTATAAAGCTTAATGCCAAAATCTTCAGGATTTATCTCAAACTCTTCTATGCCCTCTTCTGTTATTCTCATAGCTTTTGTAACGGCACTAACGCTAATTTCATCCATGCCATCAAGCGAACTAACAACTAAAGATGATGGCGAATTTAGATATTTTAGTGCATGAGCTATTCTGTAATTAAATTCTGGACTAAAAACACCTATCAAGTATTTTCTAGCTTCCGCTGGAGATGAGATTGGTCCTAACATGTTAAAAATCGTACGATGTGGTATCGCATTTCTAACTGGAGTTATATATATCATAGCTGGATGGTGATTTTTTGCAAACATAAAAGTGTAGTGCAAATCTTCAAGCATTTTTACTTGTTGCTCAGCTTTAAGATCAAGATTTATCCCCAAAGCTTCTAACATATCAGCACTTCCAGAGTTACTTGTAACCGCTCTGTTTCCATGTTTTGCAACGTAACAATCAAGACTAGCTAAGATGATAGCTGAAGTACTTGAAATATTTATACTTTTACTTTTATCTCCACCAGTCCCTACTATATCTATAACTTGGTTTTTGAGTTCATTTGAGATTGGAAGCTTTATCATGTGATTTCTCATAACTGTAGCTGCTGCTGCAATCTCAGTTTCACTTTCGCCTCTTTCATATAAAGATATGAGTAACTCTTTTGCCTCTTCAAAATTTAGCTTATTTTCAAATAACTTGGTAAAAACGTCAAACGCTTCTTCAAATTCCATCAAATTTCCTTTATGTATTCATCTTGTTTTGTTTTTGAAATAGTTTTTGTAGTTGGTATTTGTAAAACTTGATATTTTACACTTTTTTGCATATAAGAAATAGTTATAATATCCCCTACTTTCACATCTTTTGCAGGTTTTACAACAACATCATTGATGCTAACAACACCACTTTTGCACATATCTTCTGATACTGCTCGTCTTTTTGTAACATTTACACAGTTTAAAAATTTATCTATTCTCATGAGTGAAATTGTAGTGAAAAAAGATTAAACAAGGCAATAAAATATAAAAAATTTTATAAATTGTACTAATTAGAAATATTTATTTTCTTTTTATCGCCTTTTGCTATGATTTCGCATTAAAATTTTAGAAGGAGACTTAAATGTCAACATGCCCAATTTTCAAATCTAACAGTTTAGATGTAGGAAGATTAGTTCTTAGAATTCTTATAGGTGGAGGACTATTAATATATGGAATTTCAAAACTTATAAATGGAATATCAGGAGTAAAATACCTCCTAACAACAAATGGTTTACCAGAATTTTTTGCCTATGGTGTTTACCTTGGCGAAGTAGTTGCACCAATTTTGATTTTGATTGGTTTTAAAACAAGAATAGCTTCACTTTTTGTAGCCATAAATATGATTTTTGCTATTTTCCTTGCTTTTGGTTTTGGCTTTTTAAGCTTAAACAGTAACGGCGGTTTAGTTTCTGAAACTGCTCTATTCTACGGTATTGGCTCAATCGCTTTAATGTTTTTAGGTGCAGGAAAATATAGTTTAGATAAAAACTAAGATTTATATTTAAGTTTTTATTAATGTCACAGACTTAATTAAAAACTTAAATATTTTAGATATTATGCGGTTTATTTTTTTTAAGGAGATTTACTCATGTCCACTTGTCCACTTTTTGGCTCAAATAGTAGTGATATAGGCAAACTTATCTTACGTATAACTCTTGGCGGTGGAATGCTTATGCATGGTATCGCAAAAGTTATGAATGGCATATCTGGCATTAAAGGTATGCTTGCAAGTAACGGTTTACCAGAGTTTTTAGCTTATGGTGTTTATGTTGGCGAAGTTCTTGCGGCTATTTTAGTTATTATCGGTTTTAAAACAAGAATTTCAGCTCTTGTTATGTCACTTACAATGTTTTTTGCAATCTTTGTAGCTTTTGGGTCTAGTTTTTTAAATATTGGAAAAACTGGCGGATTTGTTTCAGAAGCTGCCCTATTTTACGCACTTGCTTCTATAGCTTTGATGTTTTTAGGTGCAGGAAAATATAGTTTAGATAAAAACTAAAATCTTTTTTACATGTAAGGTTTTTTTGGAAATTACATGTAAGAAATACTTACTAAATTAAGCAAATACTCTTACATGTAAAAGATATTAAAACTGTATACGATACTCTCTTCCATCATTGGTTTTAGCCTCGCCAAAACCTTTTCCACTATTTTTCGTTACAATAACATCCATTTTCAAGGTTGAATTTTCATTTGTCAAAAGTGCATATTTTGTAAAATCACCACCACCAAAATTAAATCCAAGCCCTATTCCACCAAAGTTGCCGCCACTACTGTATCTTCCACCGCTTGAGTGTCCAAAACCAGTACTTACAGTAGTTGAAACATCTCCACTGCCATATGAGTTATACTTTCCACTTAAAACTTCACCATTAGGCATTGTTACCGTAACCATTTCAGTTGATTCATCAAGAACACCAACTAAAACCTCATTTGAATTAAAGCCTGTTAATGTTAAGTCATATTTGCTTGAACAACCAACAAATAAAAAGGCTAAACCTAAAATTAAAATTAATTTTTTCATAACTCTCTCCTTTTTAAAAATCTCTATCATTATTTTATCACATTGTATAAAAAATCATCTCATGTATATATTTTTTTAATCTCTTTTTGGCTATCATAAGTGCTTATTTAACTTCACCTAAAAGGTTTTGAAAATGAAAAAAGATGTAAAAAAAGTTGTTTTGGCATACTCTGGCGGACTTGACACAAGTATTATTTTAAAATGGTTGCAAGATGAGTACAAATGTGAAGTAGTAACTTTTACTGCTGATATAGGACAAGGTGAAGAGGTTGAGCCTGCAAGAAAAAAAGCTATATCTCTTGGCATAAAACCTGAAAATATTTTTATTGAAGATTTAAGAGAAGAGTTTGTAAAAGACTTTGTTTTCCCTATGTTTAGAGCAAATGCAATATATGAAGGTGAGTATCTTCTTGGAACTTCTATAGCAAGACCACTTATCGCAAAAAGACAAGCTGAAATCGCTGCTTTAACTGGTGCTGACGCAGTTTCTCATGGTGCTACTGGAAAAGGAAATGACCAAGTTAGATTTGAAATCGCTTACCTTGGTATGAATCCAGATTTAACTATCATAGCTCCTTGGAGAGAGTGGGATTTAAATTCACGCGAAAAACTCTTAAAATACGCAGAAAAACATGGAATTATTATAGAGAAAAAAGGAAACAAATCTCCATACTCTATGGATGCAAATATTCTGCACATCTCTTATGAGGGATTAATCCTTGAAGATCCAAATGCTGAGCCTGAAGAGAGTATGTGGAGATGGACAGCAAGCCCAGAAAAAGCTCCTGATGAAGCAGAGATAATAGAGATAGAGTACAAAAAAGGTGATCCAGTAAAACTAAATGGAAAAGAATTAACTCCTGCAAATATGCTAAGTGAACTAAATGCTCTTGGTGCAAAACATGGTATTGGAAGACTTGATATAGTTGAAAATAGATATGTTGGCATGAAGTCTCGTGGTTGCTATGAAACACCAGGTGGCACTATCATGTTAAAAGCTCACAGAGCCATTGAAAGCATTACACTAGACCGTGAAGCTGCTCACTTAAAAGATGAGATTATGCCAAAATATGCAAGTTTGATTTATAGTGGATACTGGTTTTCTCCAGAGCGCACAATGCTTCAAGCTTTGATAGACAAATCTC
>JBKECC010000151.1:0-6704 GCA_047974135.1 Campylobacteraceae bacterium
ATATAAAAGATTAAGTTATGCAGCTACAAGATCGATTAGTCTTATAAATATCAACTATTTAATGGGAGTTATAGAAACCGAAACTCTTTTACAAAGAATGGGTGAGCTTGAGTTAAATAGAGATAAAAAAGATGATGTTTGGGCTAAAATGTATGTTGGTAAATTGAGTAATTTTAAATCATCTCTTGGTATTTCTAAAACAAACTATTATGGTTTGCAAGCTGGGATTGACAGAAGATATCAGGATGGATACTATAATGGTGATTACTATTTTGGATTTTTAACTGGATACACAAGAGCTGAAATTGATTATAATGTGGGTGATGGCAATGTTGACTCATATCACGCTGGTGTATATGGAAGCTATAAAGATCCAAATGGATTTTACATAGATTCTGTAGTTAAGTATACACATATGAAAAATAGTTTTAACACCTTAACTTCAAACAATCATTTAGTAAAAGGTACAGCAGATTCAAATGGCTTTGGAGTAAGTTTAGAGCTTGGCAAAAGATATAAGTTTACAGACTCTAATTTCTACGTAGAACCACAAGCACAAATATCATACACTCATCAAAGCGCAATGAATGTTGAATCTTCAAGCGGACTTACCACAAGAGTATATAACTATGACTCCATCATCACAAGAGGACGTGTTATATTTGGATACAAAAACACAGAAGATACAAATATATATTTTAAAACAGGATATGCAAAAGAGTTGAATGGTAAAACTGCTTATAGGTTTAATGATGAAGACTATCTATATAAACTCAGAGTTAATGGCTGGTGGATTGATAACGCGATAGGTATAACAAAATCTTTCAACAATAATCACCACTTATATTTAGAGGCCACATACCAATATGGAGATGACTTTAATAATATCAAGTTAAATGGTGGATATAGATATGGTTTTTAAAAAACTTTGAATAGATTTGATAGCATTTTATATTTTTTAAATGTTGTCTTTATAACACTTTTTGCATTTTTGTTTTTACAAGAAAAGCTAAGTGACGTTGAATGGTTTGCTATCATCTTAATCATCATCTCTTCTGTTGGAGTGATACTCTCATTTTCCAAAAAACACGAAAAATAACTTACATGTAAACTTAAAAGTTACATCAAAAGAGATGTGTACATTTCGTATTACTATTATTTTTTATATACACCTAACTACTTAGTTCTTGAAGTTTTATTATTTTGGTTTTCTTCTATCTTTTTGACATATTCGCAAGATTCCATTATATTTTTCTCGCATGCTTTTGTATGAAACTGTATAGCTTTTTGAGAATCTTTTTTAACTCCATGCCCATTTTCGTACATCATTCCAAGTATCGAACAAGTATAAAAATTAGTTCCTTTGCAACCCTTTTCAAAATAAGTTACAGCGGTAGAAAAATCAACCTCAACACCTTCTCCTTTTAAATACATCACGCCAACAAAACCACAAGCGTTAAAATCAGCAAATTCACACTCTTTTTTAAAATAACTCATTGCTTTGTCAAACTCTTTTGCTTTATAGTGTTTTACGGCTAATTCATATTTTGATGTTTCAATATGAATGCTAATAAATATTACGACAATAAATAAAATAATAGAACCAACGAGTGCCAAAATTGCTTTTTTCACTACTCATCCTTTTTTATATTTTTGAAACGATATCAAAATATTCTTTAAATTTTTACTATTTTTTTATTGTAAATTTATTAAAATTGTTAACAAATTTACAAAAAGGGTTTTCATGAAAAAATATTTGGTTATCTATGCTGCTTCATTTATAACTATATTGGCACTTAGTATACTTGTTTTTACTTTTGTTGATTGGCAGCCTAAAGGTTCTTCTGGGCTTTCTATTGCATTTCAAGTACTTTTAACAGGTATTGTAGCTCACTTTTTTTCAAAAGACAATAACAGAAAACCTACAAAACAAGAAAGAATTATCTATGGAATATTCACGGGTATTTTTACAGCTCTTATGAGTATTTTTGCAATTTTTTCACTTATGATTGTAGGACAAATTAGCAATGATATATTTGGTACTCTTGTAATTTTTTCTATTGTTTTCTCTTTTATATTTGCATTTGGAAACTATTTTATATTTAATTCATTCGTACAATCCAAATAAAAATTTTACATGTAAAGAGTTTTATCAAGATTGTTAGGTAAAATTAGCCCACCACATATAAAGGGATTTGATGGAACTAACAATTGAACTTATTATTATTTTTATGCTCCTTGGTGCTGGAGTTGGTTTTTTAGCCGGACTTCTTGGAATCGGAGGTGGCGCTTACATGGTCCCTATCTTAACTTTTTTACTTGTTGCAAGAGGTATTCCAAATGAGTCAGCCATGCACATAGCACTTGGAACCTCTATGGCTTCTATAGTTTTTACAACTCTTTCAAGCATGTTAGCCCAACAAAAAAGAGGTGGTGTTATCTGGAGTGTTGTCTGGCAAATGACTCCGGGCGTTGTTTTGGGCGTTTTGGTTTCATCTTTTGTAGCATCAAAAACAAACTCTTTTTATCTTGCTATAATCTTTACAGTTTTCATGAGCTATGTTGCATACACCATGTTTAGAAACAAAAAACCAAAACCAACGCGCACCTTACTTCCTCCTAAATGGCTTTTTGCAAGTGGCGGTGGCATAGGCATCATAGCTGGTCTTGTATCAATCGCAGGAGGAGCGCTCACTGTTCCATTTTTGATTTGGCAAAATATTGATGTAAAAAAAGCTATCGGTACATCTTCTGCCGTTGGATTTTTCCTAACTATAGCTGGAGCTATAGGCTACATGGTAAATGGCTCACTTAGTCAAAATCTTTATGAATTAAACTACGCTGTTGGTTACGTTTATCTGCCAGCTGTATTTTTTGTATCTATAGTTAGCTTTTTTACAGCAAAACTTGGAGTTAGGCTTGTTTACACACTTCCTGTTGGGATTATAAAAAAGATATTTGGACTTTTGTCAATCGCACTAAGTCTTAGAATGCTTTACTCCGTTTTATAGGGCTTAAAATGAAGAAAGTCGTCTTGTTTTTGATTTTAGCATATAGTTTTTGCTTCTCGCAAGATTTAGATATAAAAGAGTTAGAGAAAAAATGTGCAAAAAAAGATGGCTACTCTTGTTATCTCATAGCTTCCATATATGATGACAGCAATGGCGAAAGGCATGACTACGATAGAGCAACCCCATACTATCAAAAATCGTGCGATGCGGGTTTTGCTACTGGCTGTTATAATCTTGGCGTTATGTATGATTATGGAAAAGGTGTGCCAAAAGATTTTACAAAATCCTTACAAAATTACCAAAAAGCTTGCGATGTTGGAGATAGCGGAGGATGTTTTGCTGTTGCAAAAAAATATGAGAACGGCAAAGGCACGACAAAAGATATAGAAAAAGCAAAAGAGTATTATAAACTAAGTTGTGATTTAAAATCAGAAATCTCTTGCGAAGAGTACAAAAGGCTTGCAAGGAAAACCTTTTAGCCTTTTACATGTAAATTATTTCTTGTCAAATCTGTCTAATCCAAAATCTATAATTTTTAAAATATGTTTGTCTGTCTCTTGTCGTTTTAATTCTTTTAAATATTGACTAAATTGTATCTTTATGTTTTCATCAATCGCAACTTGACTTGCCAAAAAAGTATCAAAACACATCCTTGAAGCGTCTAGATATTCAAGTAAATATTTTGTTTTGCCACGAGTTAAAATTTCGTTTGCAAAAACTTGGTATTTATTGTAAACACACCACGCTTTTTCGGCATACCTACTGTGCTCTACATATAAATCAACCAAAAGGGCTAAATTAACATTTTCTATGTTTGGGATTATATATTCGCTTAGTTTATACCTAAAATCTACATTTTTATCTTCGAATTTATCTGCATACTCACCATTCCAACTAAATTTTATTTTATTCAAATCATCTTGTTTGTAATTATCTATAAATTTTTGAAAATCCATAAATATCCTTTACATGTAAACTTTTAAACACTATCTCTAAATATAAAATAGACAGCTCCAAGCATACAAAGTCCAGCAAAAAAATAGTTCATAGTTATAGCTTTTCCCATGTAAAAATAGGCGAATATTGCAAAAACGACCATAGTTATCACCTCTTGCATGATTTTAAGCTGTGGGAGCGTGAAGTAGTTGTAGCCTATTCTGTTTGCTGGCACTTGCAAGCAGTATTCAAAAAAAGCTATACTCCAGCTAAAAAGTATAGCTATGATAAGTGGCTTGCTTCCTAGATTTTTTAGATGTCCATACCAAGCAAACGTCATAAAAACATTTGACAGTGTTAGTAAAACGACGGTTTTTATCAAGCTCTATCCTTTGATTTTTGAAACTATCTCTTTTGCTCTTTTTTTAGCAATCTCAACTTCGTCTAAAACAAGAGCAACGGCAAGTCTTCTGCCTTTATGAGCTACTGGTTTTCCAAAGATTCTAACAAATGAATTTTTAGAAAATGCACTATCGTTTATCTCTAGGTCTGGAGTAAAACTTTCGTTATTACTTTTAAATGCCCCGCTCGCTCCACTTCCAAAAAATGTAAAATCAAGAGGCAATCCCAAAACAGCTCTTACATGTAAAGCAAATTCGCTTTGGCTTTGTGTTATCATCGTAACCATGCCGGTATCGTGTGGACGAGGGCTTAATTCACTAAAGTAAACATTTTCACCTTTTACAAAAAATTCAACTCCAAAAAGTCCACGACCACCAAGCCCATCAGTTACTTTTTTTGCCATTTTTTGTGCTTTTGCAAGTATATTTTCTGACATTTGAACTGGCTGCCAACTAAGCACATAATCACCATTTTCTTGGATATGCCCTATTGGTTCACAAAATATGGTGTATTTTCCATTTCTAATAGTTAAAAGCGTTATCTCATAATCAAACTTTATAAACTCTTCAACGATAAGCTCGCTTGAGTCTCCTCTTGCTTCTTTTGCGCTGTCAAATGCTTTTTGTATATCAAGTTTACTTTTTATAACGCTTTGTCCGTGACCAGAGGAGCTCATAACTGGTTTTAAAACGCAAGGAATACCTATAGTTTTTACTGCTTCTTCTAATTCTTTTAAGGTTTTTACAAAAAGATATTTACTGGTTTTAAGTCCTAAATCTTGTGCTGCAAACTCTCGGATATTTTTTCTATTCATAGTTTTTTTGACTGCATTTGCATTTGGGATAACGCAAAAACCTTCTTTTTCGGCGATTTCTAGTGCTTCTATGCTAAGTGCTTCAATCTCTGGCAAGATGTAAGTTGGTTTTTCTCTTCTTATGATTTCAAGTAGGGCATCTTTGTTTTTCATGTCTATCACATAACTTCTGTTTGCCACTAAGTGTGCAGGTGCATTTTGATATGAATCAACAGCTATGGTTTCAACCCCAAGACGTGAAGCTTCTATGACTACTTCTTTGCCAAGTTCGCCGCTTCCTATTAGCATCATTTTTATGCTGTTACTTTTAAGTGGTGTTGTAAATATCATGTGAAATTTGCCTTTGTAAAAATTTTGTGTGAATTTTACTCTAAAAATGAGTATTATTCGCTTTACATGTAAAGATATTTTAAACTTTGGTAAAATTACGTATTTAAACAGTGGAAATTTCATGGAACTTACATTTGAACTTATCATTTTTTTCATGTTACTAGGGGGTTGTATTGGTTTTTTGGCTGGACTTCTTGGCATTGGAGGTGGTGGCTACATGGTTCCTATTTTAACTTTTTTGTTTCTCGCAAAAGGTGTATCAAGCGATTTTGCAATGCATTTAGCTCTTGGAACTTCCATGACTTCAATAGTTTTTACAACGCTTTCAAGTATGCTTGCTCAACAAAAAAGAGGTGGAGTTCTTTGGAATGTCGTCAAATCAATGACTCCTGGCGTTGTTATAGGAGTTTTACTCTCATCTTTTATAGCTTCAAAAACAAACTCTCTTTATCTTGCTATCATCTTTACAATTTTTATGAGTTGGGTTGCATACGCAATGTTTAGAGATAAAAAACCAAAACCCTCACGCACTCTTCTTCCTTCTAAATGGCTCTTTGCTGGTGGAAGTGGAGTTGGTTTTATATCTGGTTTAGTATCTATCGCTGGAGGTTCACTTACTGTTCCTTTTTTGATTTGGCAAAATATTGATGCAAAAAAAGCGATTGGAACATCTTCTGGAGTTGGTTTCTTTCTAACAATAGCTGGAGCTGTTGGTTATATGGTAAATGGAGCGATTAGCCAAAACTTACCAGATATAAATTATACTATTGGTTATGTTTATCTCCCGGCGGTATTTTTTGTCTCGATAACTAGCTTTTTTACTGCAAAACTTGGTGTTAAGCTTGTTTACGCACTTCCTGTTGGTATCGTAAAAAAGATATTTGGTGTGTTTTCTCTTCTTCTTAGTATAAGGATGCTCTATTCTGTGTTATAAATGCTTTTCATACATATATGTTTCATAATCCTATAGCGCATATTTGTATTTGAGATTAGGAACATTTTAGTAATTTTGTATATTAAACCTAAACCGTGACGTTTAAAATAAGTAACTATAAAAATTCACTGAGATAGGTATCTATTTTAGAAAAAAGTGACACCACAAAAAAGAATAATTTATTTTATTTTGAAGTAATTGCACGGTAAAGAGAAAAAGTATAAAATTATACTATTATAAAAACAGGATGGCAAATTGATTTAAAACCAAGGGACTA
>JBKECC010000157.1:0-21585 GCA_047974135.1 Campylobacteraceae bacterium
GTAGCCGCATTACTTAATCTTTTATATCTCAAGTATTGATTTTTATTACCATAAGATGAACCTATATTTTCCCCAGCTGTTACTTCGTAAGTATAAGCACCTATATCTGCTCCGCCAATAAACGTTGCATTGTAGTTTGAAGGTGATGTAGTGTTTTGTACAACAACAAGAAGTACTTCATCTCCATTTGATGCATAGCCACCTAAAGCACTATCGTTGAAGTTAAGAGCGTATGTCCCTGATGAATTGTTATCTATGATTATTAAGTCCCCATTGTTTACTGCACTCGCACCAACTCCACTAAGATTTAATCTTTGATAAAAGTTAGAGTTATTTCCACTTAAAGAATTAAGTGTTAAAGTAACAGTAGGTGAGATTAAAAAAGAGTTATCAAGATAATCTCCTAAGTATATATGTGAATCACTTGTGTCTAAAGATACCAAAGATGAGTTAGCTGTAAAGTTTGCTATTGAGTTGCTATATAGATTCATATCTAGTTTTGATGAGCTATCATAACTTGTTGCACCAACATAATTTGAGTTATAATTTATATTTAAAGATATATTGGAATTAGATGTTGATGAAATATTTCCAAGTATATTTGAATTGCTTGCATACACGGAATTTTCACCAGTTGAAAGGGCATTTGGGTTGTCTATGTAAATAGTTGAAGAGTATGCATCTATACCTTTACTATTTACTCCATTTAAAGTGATAGTACCATTTAGATTTGCACTACTTGAACTTGCATATAAACCTGTTGAATCATTTCCGTTAATAGTTATATTTGTAGTTCGAGCTATATTTGCGTGTGAGTTGCTAATTAAAGAAACACCACGGGAATAGTTGTCATTTGTTGTTATGCTTGTATCGTCTATATTTGCATTTGAATTTGTTTGTACAGCTACACCGCGAGAACTTAATCCCTCTGTTGTTATGTTTGCTGATGTGATATTTATGTTTGAGTTTGAGTAAGAGTAAACTCCATATGCCCAATCTCCATTAATAGTAATATTTGTATTATTTATAATTACATTTTGATTTCTTTCTGCCATAACGCCATGAGAGCTATATCCATTGGTTGTAATATTTGAAGAAGTAATATTTACATTTGCATTTGTAAAAGAATAAACGCCATGCGAATTATCCAAGCTAGTTATAATATCTGATGAATTAATAGTTACGTTTGAGTTGGTATAAATATAAACACCATGAGAGCCAAAACCATTTGTAGATATATTTGACGATACTATATTTCCAGTTGCTCCATCAATATAAAATCCATAAGATTTGTTACCATGTATTGTTATGTTTGTAGAGGTAATATTTGAGATTGAGCCACCATACGCATAAATTCCATATGATCCAGTGCCATTTGTTGATATATTAGTGTCAATTGTGCTTAAGTTTGAATTTAATAATGTTCTTATACCATGCGATTGATTACCAATCGTTGATATATTTGTTGACACGATTGATAGATTTGAATTTTGAATCTGAATCCCGTGCGTATTGGTACCATTGGTTAATATATTTGTTTTTTCTATAACTACATTTGGATTGCTAAATATGGTTAAGCCATAAGAATCATCACCATTGATTGCAACGTCAACTTCAGAGATATTAGCCGAAGAGCTTTCTATATGAATACCTCTAACGTTATATCCAGAAGCTACGATATCAACTGAGACAATAGTCACATTTGAGTTTGTTATAGCATTAATTCCACGCATATAATCCCCACTAGTTATAATAGATACATTTTCTAATACAAGATTACTTCTTAAAAAAGCAAGAGCAGCTTTTTGTGTTGATTTATTATTAGTATTAATTGTTATATTTGAATTTGTTATAGTCGATAGTTGATTTGACTCTTGGATGCTCAATCCAAAAATAACTTTAGAAGAATTAGAGTTTATGCTCGAATTATTCATTGTCACATATGCGCTATTGCTCACATCCACAATCGAATTTTCTGAATTATTATAATCTGATGTTGTATTACCAGACCAATTAGTTATATTAAGATGATTATTGTTGTTATATATGGCATAAGTTCTATTTACACTACTGTTTGCACTTGTTAAATTTGTATCGCTTGAGAAATTTACATGATCAGCAAAAAGCAGACTACATGGTAAAAAAAGTAGTAAAAAAACAGATAATTTTTTTGAAAAAAGATTATGCATAGAAATGCTCCATAAAAAATTTTAATTTTTGACATTTGTTATACATTTATAACAGTTATAAAATCTTTTATTATACATAAAATTTTTTTAAAGAGTAATAATTATGAAACAATTGTGTGATAAAGACTTTTAGCATTTTTTGGAAAACGAGAGTATCACTCCAATGGAAGAGATAATGATTAAGATGATGGCAAACCACTCAACCCCACTTAGTTTTTCTTGTAAAAACAAAAATGCAAAAAGTGCTGCAAAAACAGGTGAGAGACTAAGCAGAGTGCTAAAAGTCTTAGCAGGAAGTTTTGGTAGAGCAATCATATCAAGTGCGTAAGGTAAAGCAGAAGCAAGCAGAGCAACCAAAAGAGCAAGAGGCATAACTTCAAGTGAAAACATAGCATTTCCACTTTTGTAAACCCCAAGAGGAAAGATAACTATACTTGCAAAAAACATCCCAATGGCAACACTAGAGCTTCCGTGAAGTTCTCCTGCTTTTTTTCCAAAAACGATGTATAAAGCCCAGCAAAGCCCAGCCAAAAGTGCAAAAACAATACCCAAAAAGTCCAAATCGCTACTAAATTCGTGTATTGGAAGCAGTATGATAAGCCCAATACTTGCAAGTGCAATCCACAAGAAATCACTCCAAGCTCTTGAAGACAAAAGTGCTACTGATATAGGTCCGATGAGCTCTATGGCAACAGCGATGCCAATTGGTATTCGCTCAATTGCAAAGTAAAAAGTAAGATTCATTATGCCCATGGAAAGTCCATATAACAGTATAAAAGGCAGAGCGTTTTTGCTTATCTTCTTTTTGTATGGCTTGAATATAATAAAAAGCATCAAAGCAGAAAAAAGAAGCCTCCAAGCTGCCATTCCCTCAGGTCCTAAAGTGTCAAACATATGTTTTGCCAAAGAAGAGCTTCCCTGCGTTGATATGATAGAGAGCAAAACTATAAGGATTGGAAATATATGTTTTAACACCGTAAATTCTTTACATGTAACTTTTTTTTGATACAGATGTATCAACATCTCTGCCGATTGCTTTATAGAGTTCAAAGTAGTACTCCACAAATCTTGCAATCATTTTGTCTTTTGGCATATAAAATCCATCTTTTTTAACAGCAAAGTTGTCTAAAAACTCTTTTGCATCCCTCTTTGCTAAGTAGTGAGTGGCAAGTTTTGCGTAAATGTCTTTGTACCATAAAATCAAGTTTTGGATATTTTCATCACTCAATTCAATATTTAATTTTTCTCCAAAACTCAAAATTCCACTCTCAAAAAGTCCACTTAAGTGTATCAAAGCTTCGCAGTAGTAAGGCTCAACCTCTCCTGTTTTCATCCAAGATATAAGCCCAATAGCTCTTTTTGTTGTGTCGTTTATAACAAAAGGCAAAATCTCTTTATCTGTGTTTTGAAAAAAGGCAACAAGCCCGCCAGTTGTCGCTTTAAACTCTTCTATATTTTTAAAAGCACCACTTTTATTCATCAAAGCTTCTGTATCTTCATCCATCCACAATATATGTCCAAATTCGTGTCCTATCGTTGTAGCAGCATAGACTTTGTGCCAAATTTCTGGCTTTTTGAAGATAAGTTCGCGTTCCATCTTTAAAAACTCTTTTGAGAAAATCTCACTTGAGAGTTTCATAAACGGTTTTGCTTTTATGCTATCAAGCACATTGTCCGCATATGCAAAGATTTTTTTGCCAAGTTCATGGCTTACTTGCTCATCATTTGGTACAACTTGTGCTGAAAAAAGCCCGTTAAACTGCGCTGCGTAGTAAACAAATGGACGGCCTATATAAAGCTGCGTTCTATACACATTTTGTATGCTTTTTTCATAAACAGTGTTTAGATTTTTGTTTACATGTAAAAAGAGTTTTTTGTACATATTTTCTATATTTTTTATAACTTCATTTGAGTCCGATTTTATGGGATTTGAAAATCTTATATCCCATTCAAGTGCAACAGCTTTTCTTGCGTGGTCTTCGTAGTATTCAAGTGGATGACCTATTTGGATTGGAGTTTTTATACTCATCCAAGTCCTGTCAACTTCTTGCCAGTAAAATATAAGTCTTGTTTTTGCACCAAAAGCGTTTTTAAGAGCTAAAAGATAGTTTATGTAAGCGTCTTTAGCGTTAAATATATCATCTTCTAAACTTTGCAGTTTTTTAACTAAACTTTCAATTTTAAAAACCACCTCTTTTACTTCGTTTACAAAAAATTCCGCATACGATTTGCTCTCATAAACTCCATCAATTTTTTCAAGTACCGAGTAACTTCTATCAGCTAACTTGCCATCGTCACCTTTTTCAAGCAAGTCGTTAATCTCTAACATATTTAGAGCTTTTTCTAAGCTCCCATACTCTTTTATAAGAGAAGAATTTATGTCTCTTATGATGTGTTTATTCCATTTTGGTTGCCATTTTGTAAGTGCAATGCCTATTTTATGAACACCAAAAAGTAATTCGTGATAAAACTCATTTAACAGATTTTGCTCTTTTATGGTGTTTAAAAGTTTTACATGTAAAGATGTGTGAAAATTTGAAACTTTTTCATAGATTTTTTCTAAAATCTCTGCTTTTTCTTCTTCTTTAAATCCTGCTTCTTCTAGTGTTAAAACAAGTGAATCTTCTCTTAAGTTTACCACTCTTGCTAAAAGTGCTATTTTATTTTGCTTCGTGTTTTCTAGTTTGCAAATATCTAAAAGTTCACTAAACAGTGCGAAATTTTCGTTATTTTCATCATCTAAAATAGAGTAAAGACTGTTGATTTCTTTCGCTCTTTGTTCTATGAGGTTATAGATAATTTTTAAATCATTTAAAGTTTTTTCATTTGTCATTTTTTGTATTCCTTTAAGTAAAAAGAGTGATTATAGCCAAACAAAAAGATAATTTGTTTTAACAACCTATAAAGATAAAATATAATATATTACAGTTTAGTAACAATTTTTTTACCAAGGTACCTAAATGGAACTTAAATCCATAAATGATGTTAAAAATGCTAGAAATTTAGTTTTTGAAAATATTATCAAATTATTGATAGGTTTAGCTTTTATAGTTTTAGCAGTGATTTACTCTACTACTATAGAGATAGGGTTTGAGGGTGGAAAATACATGCTTGCAGCCGCTGTATTTTTTGGCTGCTATATGGCACTTAACATCGGAGCAAACGACGTTGCAAACAACATAGGACCAGCAGTTGGCTCAAAGGCTGTCACTATTGGTTGGGCTATAGTTATAGCTGCAGTTTTTGAATTAAGTGGCGCTCTAATCGCCGGTTCAGATGTTACGGAAACCATAAAAGGTGGCATCGTAAACTCAAGTATCACAGCTGATGATCAAGTATTTATATGGATAATGATGGCAGCGCTTCTTGGTGGTGCTCTTTGGCTTAATGTTGCAACTTATGTTGGAGCTCCTGTTTCAACCACGCACGCTATAGTTGGTGGTGTTGTTGGAGCTGGTATCGCAGCTGCTGGTTGGGAAGTAGTTTACTGGGGAAGTTTGGCAAAAATCGCTTCTAGTTGGGTTGTTTCACCAATCCTTGGCGGAGTAATCGCTGCTGGAATGCTGTACTTTATAAAAAGAACTATATTGCAAGTTGATGATAGACAAAAGGCTGCTCAAAAGATTGTGCCTATTTTGATGGCACTTATGAGTTTTGCCTTTATCGTTTATCTATCTATGAAAGGGCTAAAAAGCTTAATCAAAGTTGACCTTGTGATGGCTTTGATAGTTGGAGCAATAGTTGCCGTTGCTACTTATTTGGTTGCCAAGCCTTTGGTTAAAAAAACTTCTGAAAGATTACCAAATTCAAAAAGAGCTATAAATTGGCTTTTTAACTTTCCACTCATTTTTGCTGCTGCGATGCTTAGTTTTGCTCATGGTGCAAATGACGTTTCAAACGCTATAGGACCACTTGCTGCAATAGTTGAAGTTTTGCAACAAGGAGTTGTTGGTGTAAAAAGTGGACATATACCTTTTTGGATAATGTTTCTTGGAGCTTTAGGACTTTCTGTTGGTTTAATACTTTATGGACCAAAACTTGTCAAAACCGTTGGTACAGGTATAACAGAACTTGACCAAATAAGAGCTTTTTGTATCGCTATGGCTGCTGCAATTACTGTTATCGTTGCTTCGCAGCTTGGACTTCCTGTAAGTTCAACCCACACTGCAATTGGTGGAATTTTTGGAGTTGGTTTTTTAAGAGAGTGGCTAATGAGAAATGAGTTTAAAAAAGAAGTTGTAAGAGACCCAACTCAGGTTCATATAGAAACAGAACAAAAAAAGCTTGAAGATTACAAAAACGAACTAGAATCATTAGGAAAATTAAAAAACGTTGACCCGCTTTTCATAAAAGAGTTGATAAAAAAGATAAATGACGAAAAAAGGATTATCTCTTATATAACCACCGAAGATTTAGAAGTTACAAAGATAGAGAAAAAAGCTTTAAAAGCTGTCAAAAAACATGAATACGTAAAACGCTCAGCCCTAAAAATGATAGTTGCTGCTTGGGTTATCACCGTTCCTGTTGTTGGTGTTTTATCAGCTATGTTTTACTTTATGCTTAGAGGAATGATGCTTTAGCGTTAAAATCATTTTAATTTATACAGATAGCTTTAACAACATTCTAGCTCGGCTTGTTCCATTAAAGCTATCCCTTTTTCAAAATCATATGTTTCAAATAGTGCTGAGAGATAAAAAACATGAGAGCAGATATGGTATAAAATATCTTTAGAGTTTTTTTTGGTAAAAACAGCCTTATAATCTTTTGGGATGAAAGTCTCAAAGCGCACCCAAAGTTCATTTTTTGCTTCAGGGTAAATCTCAAAAAGTTCATACATCGCATCAAGAACTAAAATCGCATTTTCATAACAATCTATATTTGCAAAACTTACATAACGGTCTCGTATTTCTTCCATTTTTCACCTTTTATGATGTTTATACAATTTTTATTCCTTGTGTATAAAAATTCATACAAAAAAAGAGAATGTAGATGATGCTTATAAATTCAAGTTATACTTTAAAAGATAAGCGTAAAACAGAAGTGAAGATACAAGCAATATAATATTTTGTTTATTGACTTTGCTATTCTTATCTAACAATTTTTATTTTTCCATGTAAATTATTTAAATTTTTTCCTAAGAATTCATGAGGTATATTTAGTAATGAAGCAAAGGAATATAAAAACTCTAAATATTGAATTTGTATATTGTTGTCATTTGTTAAAATTTTTATAGTTAAAAATAAAATAGTTTCTTTATCTTTAACATTTAAATTCCTCATTTTTTTACAATCTTCAATTATTCGCTCTGACGATAGAAGATAATCCTCTTTGTAACCAAGATAACATTCAAAATTTAAGTCACCTAAAAATTGCATACAAAAATACTCATCTTTATATTTATGATATGCTAAATAACTAAAAAGATTAGTTATTTCTTCACAAAGAGAAGATAATGAAGTATTTTGAATTTTTTTGGATTAAAGTACAAAGATAGCTCATGTGCAAAAAAAGCAATACCAAATTCAAAAATTGAAAAATATCTATCCTGTTTTGTTAGATATATGATAATTTTGTTTAATTTGCCATAATGTTTTTTTGAAATTTTTTTTAATGAATTTATGCATAAAATAATTAAAGGTAGATAGTTATCTCTTGAAGTTAAATTTATTTTTTCATGAATATTTTGTAGATTTTCCGCAATTTCTTTTTTTGCATAACTGTCACTTGTTAAGGTTGAGCAGATATATTTACTTTCAATATTAATATCTTTTTTTGGCAACAAAATTGAATAAATTATATATTCTGCTAATTCACTATCTTTTGCAAAATCAAAAAGTTCTTTGGGGACAATTGATCGTAACTCTTTTTTTGCCAAATAGTCATTTGTATTTTTTAAGAATATATTTGTTGCATTAATTTTTTTAAGCAATGTGTAATTAATTTGTTTTAAATAATCATAGTATTCAGCATAAGATGTTATTATGTATATTCCATCCCAGTTAACATCTAGATTTTTTATTCTTTTATATAGCTTTTCATTTACAATATATGTATTGTATCTATCTTCAACATCAAATAAAAACATATGACTATATTCTGCTGACAAAGACTGTTGATGTATATTTTTTTGTCCACCAATTTTTTTTAAAACATTTGATAAACCTTGAGAATATCTTGTAAATTCAACTGTTTGTGCATCTGCAATAAGTGTATTTTTATATGATATCTTTTTTTTAATGATTGTTCCAATATTATGAAAAACATATAGTAAAAATATAAAAGGAAAACAAGCAAGCGTGTACATATAACCAACAGAGTTTTGAATTACATTTTTAAATTTGGTCTTATTGATTTCTGGGTGGTATTTAAAGATACCAAAACCAAGTGCTTTATAAATATATAAAAAAGAGGTTATTTGCATATTTAAACGCATGTTGCCATTTTGGATTTGGCTGAATGCATGAGCAACCATTCCTTGAAGTTCATCTCTGGTTAAACCATATAATGCGCCTCTCGTAATACCAATAATTGCATCATTTTGTGAGAATCCTGCAGTAAAAATATTTATACTTTCATGCTCTAAAACATATATATTTGGAATCTTTAGTCTCGAAGATATTGCCATTTCTTCAACTATATTTACAAGTGTTCTTTCAGTCAATGTTTTAGGAATAAGCTCCATTGCACCTAGCTCAAATGCAATCATTTTGCCGCCATGTGATAATTTGCTTATTTTTGAAAAAGAAAATATAAAAACTATAATTACAACAAAAATACTTACAGCAGAATACAGCCAAAAAGGAATTGAAGTTATAGTTTTTGTTAGTTGGAGAATATTTTTGATATTAATATCGTAAATATAAAAATAAAAAAATATTGACGAAGATAAAACCACAAAAGATAAGCTGATTGCAAAAAATAGAAAAAATAAAAACAATATGGTGTTTTTCTCATTTTTATATTTATGTTTAAATTTGTAAAAATCCATTATTTTCTTTCTTCATTTTTTGATATATAAAATGAAGCTGAAAAATCTTTATCAACATCTTTTGTGTTTGGTTCAATAATTGTTAATTTTATTTTTAGCCATTTAATTTTTTTATTTTTTGAAAAAGAAATTCCACTAGACCATATGTTTCTATCATAATTATTTATAATATCTTCAAAAAGATGGCTACTTTCCTTAATAAAAACATCATCAAGAAAATATTCTATTTTATATTTAAATCTAAAATCAAGCTTTTGTTTTTTATTATTTTTAATAAATATAATTGGAGAATATATACTATTTTCAAAACCTACTGGCATTTTCATAATAGCAAAACTATTAATTTTATTAATATTGAGTGGCTCATTTGTTATAAATGTTTTTGTTGTTGTAAAAAATAATACTATCATAATAATTATTGCAATAACAACAGGAAAGGAAAGCAAAAAAGAAATAGCATTTTTTTGTCTTTGCAACAAAAAATAATTATTGTTCATTACACACCTTTTTCGTCTTTACATGTAAACTATTTAAATACTCTTTTGTCTGCTTCTTTTTTAATATCTTCAAAATTATCAAGGTAATCAAGATAAGCTATTATGTATTTTCTACTTAAATCAAAATATTTTTTGGCTTCATTTATATCTATAAAACCAGCTGTTTTTATGATTTCACGAAATTTTGCCATGATTGAAGAGAGTGCAGAAGAACTTATAAAAAGGTTGTGCGAAAGTCTGACAACTTTTTTTGCTGAGGTTAATTTTTTTAACGCCTCATCTCCACTTTTTCTATCAATGTCAAGTTCGTCGTAAATGTTGTATGGTGCAGTTGGAGCAATGCTTTCATTTACTAAAACTTCAAGTATTTTGTTTTCAACGAGCTCGTTTATATCGTCTATTTTTATACTCGCGTTTTGGTAAACGCCACCATTTTTTTTGATACTTTTTTGCTTTTCTAGGTTTTGCAAAGCAGCATCCGCTAGTGCTTCACTTATCCATGGATGTTTTATGGAAAGAGAGGTTGATGAAAGAAGAGCGTATTTGTTTTTAGTGTAAATTTGCTCAACCATACTCTCAACAAGACTAAGTGAACTCTCCGGATAGACTATCATATTTTTTGTATCAACTATAGCATTTTTTATCTCTTTTGAGATTTCTAAAATAGCCTCATGAGAAAGCCCAAATCTTTGATATGAGGAGATAAGTCCAAAACCTTTTTTGTGAGAATTTATAAGAATTTTAAAAGCTGCTCTAAAATCTTTATCACCAAGAGCTTGTAATAACTCTTTTTTAACTACTTTCTTGAGTGGGTCATTTATAGCATTTAAAACTTTTCCGCCACCAACAACTACACCATTTTGAGTGATGATAAATGGCTCTTCAAAAACCAGATACATATTTTCTTTAAACTCTAACTTTGCAAATCCCTCTTCGCTTACGGAGTCATAGTATAAAACCCTTGCTTCTACTTGTTTTGCGCCAGCGTGAAAGATGATGTTTGAATTGTGTGAAATTTTTTTGTTTTTTAATGCTACTATTTTTACATCAGCAACATTAAAACCCCTGACATAACCCTTTTGTGTGAGTAAAAATCCTCTCTGCAAACTTGGGGCATCCACGTCGGAAAGATTTATAGCAACCCTCTCTCCTTGTCTTGCAACTTCAACGTCTTCGTTGTGAACTTGCAAGTTTTTCATAACGCTATCTTTTGCGAGTTCGGTTATAAAAATCTTTGAATTTTTTTTCAAAATACCTTCAAGCAAAGTGCCAGTTACAACAGTTCCAATTCCTTTTAGTGAAAAACTTCTATCTATATAATATCTAGCAATTCCTCTATCGATTTTTTCTTTATTTGGCAAAGAAAAAAGAGTGTTTTTTAGATTTTCGACCAAGCTTTTATCGTAAATACTAACTGGTAAAATGTCGTAAATCTCAAGATTTGTAAAGTTTTTCTTGAAAAAATTTTTTACGCTTATCATCTGTTTTTTTATGGTTTCTGCATCGACTAAATCAGCCTTACTAAGAGCCACTACTATTTGTTTAAGACCAAGCAAATCAAGTACATGTAAATGCTCAATACTTTGAGGCATTAAACCCTCTTTGCTATCAACAACCAAAAGAGCAGCGTCAAATCCAAAAGCTCCAGCAATCATCGTTTTAACTAACTTTTCGTGACCGGGAACATCTATAAAAGCGATGTTGTCAAATCCAGCTTTTAAGTGAGAAAAACTAAGGTCAATTGTTATACCTCTTCTTTTTTCTTCTTCCAAAGTATCGCCCTCAAAGCCAGTTAAAGCTTTGATTAGTGCAGTTTTTCCATGGTCGATGTGACCTGCTGTTCCGATGATTAGTTGTTTCATGAAAAGTTTTTTAGTACCTGTTTTGTTATATTTAAAAGTTTTGTATCTTCATCTTTGTCTATGCTTCTAAAATCAAGCATAAATCTATCGTTTTCTATGCGTCCGATGATTAAGTGTTCGCGAAATAACTTTTCTAACTTCTTTGCATTTGTTAAAAAGCTGACACAAACGGTTGGCAATTTTTTATTTGGCAAAGTTCCGCCGCCAACAAATGTGCAAGAGTTTACCACTTCACAAATGTCGCTATTTTCAAGTCTTTGAACAAATCCATAAGCTCTTTGTTCTAGCTCCTCAACACTTACGCTTAAAAGTTTTCTTGTGATGATTAAGTTCAAATCATTTAGTATGTAAGCTCTTAAGCTCTCTTCTAAAAGTGCTAAAGTTATCTTATCGACTCTAAGCATACGAAGAAGTTGATTTTTTTTAAGTTTTGCTATCAACTCTTTTTTTCCAAAGATAATGCCAGCTTGAATTGAGCCAAAAAGTTTGTCGCCACTAAAGCTTATAAGCGAAGGTCTATCTTTTAAAATCTTTTCCAAACTTGGCTCATGAGATGAGAGATTGTAAGGAAGTTCGCCAACATAACGACTTCCTAAATCAAAATAGTCAATCAAACCTCTTTTGTCTGCTAAGTTTTTTATATCACTATATGTTGCTGACTCACTAAAACCCTCTATACTAAAGTTTGATTGATGAACCTTCATGAGCATAGAAGTGTTTTCGTTTATATTGTTTTCATAATCACTTATTTTGGTTTTATTTGTAGTGCCAACCTCTTTTAAAATTGCTCCACTTTCACTCATCACATCAGGAACTCTAAAACTTCCACCAATCTCAACGAGTTCCCCGCGAGATACGATAGCTTCTTTGTTTTTTACAAAGGTGTTAAGGATTAAAAAAACGGCAGAAGCGTTATTGTTTACAACCAAAACATCTTCTATATCAAAGAGAATTTTAAAAGAGTTTGCAACGTTTTTGTATCTCTCTCCACGAACGCCATCTTCTATGTTGTACTCTAAATCACTGTACCTACAAATCAAGTTTTTGGCTCTCTCGTACAACTCTTCACTGATACGACTTCTTCCAAGATTTGTGTGTACGATTACTCCAGTTGCATTTATAACTGGCTTTGTTCCACCTTCAAAAATTTCATCGTAAGCGTTTAAAACTTCAGAGATTATAGCCTCAAGCTCAACATCCACATCTTCATCACCGCTTAAGATTTGTTCTCTCTTTTTTTCTACTACTTTTCTACTAAGCGATAAAACCAATGAGTGACTAAGATTTAAAAATGCAGAGTTTGCTACTAGTGTGTCAATCTTTGGCAAGAGTCTTAATTTTTCCATTTTTTACTCCGGAATAGGCAAGCGAGTTTCATTAAACTGGTACTTTTTGTTTTGTAGTTTAACTAAGATATCCAAATCGGAGAGTTGTTTAAAAAGTTTTATGATGGTAGGTTTACTTACATCAACTCTCTCCATTATGTCTGCATATGAGTAATTTAAGATATTATTTTCATCTAAGTTTTTTATAATAAAACGGATGATTTCAACCTGTTTGCTATCTGTTACTGCTGAGATTGTTTTGATGATATTATAAGATGCTCTTATCTCATTTGCTTGTATTTTTGGCAACAAGACATCATGAAGTGAGTTAAGTAACTCTTTTACGTTTATAGGTTTTACTATATAGTTTTCAACTTTTAATTTTATAGCATCGAGCAAATACTCTGTGTCGGTAAAAGCAGTTGTCAAAATGGCTGGAATCTCTATCTGATATTCGTCTTTTAGTTTTTTTAAAAACTCTATACCATTTTCATTTTTGAGCATTATATCTGAGACAATCACATCAACTTGTTTTGTTCTAATGATATTTAGCGCTTCAGCAGTACTTTGTACAGAGTAAACTGCTTTTGCAAAATCTTCTATGATAGTTGTTGTATGTTTTAGTAAATCAACCTCGTCTTCTATGTATAAAACACAAAAATTTCCCAAAAGGTTAAAATCTCTCTTATTCATTTTCCGTCTCCTTATTTTTATGCTCAGCTCTTAGCGGAATTTTTATAACAAACATAGCGCAGTTAAACATAGTTGCCGTGCCAAGTCTATGTTTTACATTTTCGCAGTATATAACCCCATTCATGTGCTCTTCTATGATTTGCTTACACATGTAAAGTCCTATACCTGTTCCTACACTTTGATGTTTTGTAGTAAAGTACGGATCAAATATACGGGTGATAATTTCTGGATTTACACCACCTGCATTATCTAAAATCTGTATGGTTATATTTTCATCGTCAAATTTTACCATTATCCATATTTTTCTATTTTCACTTCTTGACAGTAGTGCATCTTTGGCATTATTGATTAAGTTTAATAAAACGTGGGTTAATTCATTTTTAAAACCGTAAAATTTTACATCTTTAAATCTACTTACATGTAAATCAATATGCTCTTTTTCTAGCGGGTATCTGTTTAAATCAATTGATTTATTTATAACATCTTTTAGGCTAAACTCTTTTTTACTTTTGTTTGGATTAAAAAATGTTCTAAAATCATCCAAAGTTTCTGACATGTTTTTTGCGAGTACTTGGGCATCTTCTACTCGTGAAGTTATGAATTCTGGTGTCAATTTTCCGCTTCTACTTTTTATCTCAAAGCTTTGAATTATCATCATGATAGCTCCAAGAGGTTGTCTCCATTGGTGAGCGATATTTTGAAGCATTTCTCCAAGAGAGGCTAGTTTTGATTGTTGAAAAAGGATGTTATCTTTTTTTCTACTTGTTTCAACCTCTATCTGTATTTTCTTCTCTAATGAATTGTTCAACTCTTCTAATTCTTTTGTTTTTTTCTCCAAGGAAACGTTAAGTTCTTCAAGTTCACTTGTCTTCTTTTTAACATCAACTTCTAAGTAATTGTGCAAACTTCTTATATGATTTACTATAAAAAATGTAATCAAAGAACTTATGCTAAAAACTATAAGTATCAAAAGAAGTAGTGCTGTCGTGCTTCTTACAAAGGCTTTATCCGCTTTTGCTTTTTCAAAATTTGCAACATCAATATGATAATTGTTCAAATTTGCAAAGAGTCCGTTTAATCTATAAAGAGTAACAAAAACTTCATCCATATCATCTCTATTTATCACTTTTTGTTTTAGAACATTGTCCATATTTGCTCTAAAACTCTTTGTTAGTGTATCTATAGCTTCTATATTTGTTTTTTCTACGCTATTGTTAAAAACTGCTGTATCGTATAATCCAAAAAGTTTCAACCACCAATTTGAAAAACGAGAAGGAAGTCTTTGCTCGCTTGTTTTTGGGTTTTTATAATCATTCCAAATGGCATCAATTTTCTCATTTGTTAAGTCAAATCTACTTTTTGTACTGTTTGATGAAGTTTTAATATTAAAGAGATTTTGCATAAGTAAAAATGTATCGCTTAAGTACAAACTTCTAATTTTGTCAACATTTTCTATTGGTTTTACTCTCTCTTGAAAGAGTGACTCGTAGTCATATTTTAAAGCAAATAAAGAGATAAAGGTAAAAAAACATATGCTAACCATTCCACCTATCAAGATTACAACTATCAATCTTGTTTTTGTTAAAAAGGTTAATGTGTTTAGTGTTGAGCTAAATTTAGAGTAAAATCCCATTTTCTTCCATTTGAATTTTAATATTAACCAAAAAAGACATTCAAAGGTCATTTACATGTAAAGTAAATAAAATTTGTCTTATTTTGGTAAAATCGGATAATTATATCAAAAAACGATTGATTACTTTATTTAATTACGTAGAATCAGCTATTTAATTGATAAAAAAAATTAAATTTTTTTAATTAAGTAGTGATTAATAAGAAAATAATTACAATAAAGGTAAAGAAATGTTTACCTTATATATTTTCGTATATAACGGTATTTTTAGAGGAAAAGTGAGAAGAAAAAATGAAAGAATTTGAGTTTGGTTTTTATGCCAAAAATGCACTTGAATTTCCACTCGATGAGAGCATTAAAATTGTTGATGAAAAAGATAAAAATGAAGTATCTGCAATCATTTCCAATTCAAAAGAGATAAAAGCAGAAGTTTATGCTCCTGAGATTGATTTTTATGTGAGAAACTCTAATGACAATTTAGCAGATAAAATCAAAGCAGTTAAAACACTCTATGATGCAAGGCTATCCGCATTTGATTTGGCGCAATTTTTTGATTACGAACAAGAGGTTGGAAATCTCCTTTTGGTTGTAAGTAGTGAAGAGCCAACAGTTTTGAAAAAATTAAAAGAGAGTGGTTTTAAAGCTATTTTACTAAAACCAGAACAAGTTGCTTATATAAGTGGACATTTGGGCGCTCTTGATGTTGGTGTTATGATTGATGGCGAGATAAATGAAGTAAAAACTGATCAAATGCTTTGGATTAATGCTCCAGAATTTGCACTAGAGCAAAGCGGAGTTTATGATTTTAAAGACATAGAAGACGCTGAAATCGTAGAAAAACTAAAAGCAAAAGTTGGAAATTATAAATACAAAAACTACATTTCGTACGACCCAAATATTTGTCAATATCATGAGAGAAGAGTTGACACCTGTGGAAAATGTGCTGATATTTGTCCAACAGTTGCTATTGTTAAAGATGATGGTGAAAAACACTTAATATTTTCTCATATAGACTGTGAGAGTTGTGGTGGTTGTATAAGTGTTTGTCCTTCTGGCGCGCTTGATTATACACAAATGCCACGCCTTGCTTTTTATGAAATTGCAAGAATGTACAAAAATAAAATAGCTTTGGTGATTCCAAGAAAGATGGAGAAGTTTTTAGATTCGTTACATGTAAAGCTTCCAGAGCATGTTTTACCACTTGATATTGAAGGTGAAAAGTATTTGCATGAAGCGCACTTTTTATCGCTTTTACAAGAGAGTGGGGCGCAGGTTGTTTTTTATACAGATTTTGTATCAAAAGGTAGTCGTGATGCGATTTTCATGCTAAATCAAACTTAACAAGCAAGATACACTAAAGATGCTATCACGGTTGCTATGAATGAAGAAGAGTTGGTTGAAGCTTTAAAAAATGCAAACTTTATAGAAAATTCAAATTATGGCATAAATGAAGATGGTTTAAGAAAAAGAGAGATTTTTTCAGCGAGACTTAGTCACTTAGTTGGAAATGATGATTTGGGCGTTATAAACAGTGGTGAAAATGTGCATTATGGAGTTGTAAAAGTCAATGAAGATAAATGCACACTCTGTCTAAGCTGTGTTGGAGCTTGTAATGTCGGAGCGTTGAGCGCTCATGAAGAAGATTTTAGTTTAAGACTTGATAACTCAGTTTGCACTACATGTAAATATTGTGAAGCAACATGTCCTGAAAAAGCTATAGAAGTTGTTCGCGGTGAATTACCACTAAATCCTGCTTGGTTTGGAAGTCATGTAGTAGCAAAGGATGAAATGTTTAAATGTGTTATGTGTGGTACACCATTTGCAACAAAACGCTCTGTTGAGAAGATTGCAAATATCATGAAGCCACTATTTTTTGGAAATGAAGTGAAGATAAAAACGCTTTACTGTTGTGCTGATTGCAAGCCAAAAGTGATGTTTGAAGCACATGTGTTAAATGAGCAAGAAAGGGAAGCAAAGTGGAAAAGTCTGTAGCAATTGAACAAGCAAGAGCTCTATATTATAAATTTTTTGCAATAGTTTTTGGAGCAAAAAAGAGCGAAAAAGAAGTTGACGATTTAATAGAACTTCTTGGCTTGTTTATGCAAAACCCAATGGATGAGGCAAGCTTGGATGCAGTAAAAAATATGAGCGAATTTTTAAGAAAGTATGGCTTAAAAGGTTTCAAAGAGGAGTGCGATGATGTTTTTACATCCCCAGAGAGCTCTTTTGTGCCTTTTAGTGCTTCATACTTTGATGAGGGAAGAGATGATGGCGAAAAACGTGTAGAGAGTGCTGGATATGTGTTTGAGTCAAAGTTTAGAAAAAATGAGCTAAACACTAATGATTCAGAAGATACAGTAGCTTTTCTTTTTAGTTTTATGCAAACTTTGCTTAACGCTGGAAAGAGCGGAGATAGTGAAAGTTTAGCTTTGGCAAAAAAAATGTTTGAAAAAGTTTTAAACGAATTTTTGGATGATTTTAGTTCTATTTTATTTTCTCATGAGAGTGCATTTTTTTATAAAAATGTAGCAGTGCTGCTTTATGCTTTTACGGAATTTGAGAGATTTTATCTTGATGTTGCAAAATCTCAAAAGAGTGCAAGTAAAGAGAGAGCAAGCGCTGTTATACAAAAAGATAGAAAACCACTTACTCAAAAAGTAAGAAGAAATTTAGACGAGATAGTTCTTTAAAAATTTTTTACATGAGAGCCGTAAAAAAACACTAACTGCTTAGTGTTTTTAGGGTCGGAACCAAGTGCTTTGTGTAGTATACACAGCACGCGAAGCAGTATTAAAAGGTGTATTTTTTATTTTTTCACACCTTTTAATATGCAAAATTGACATATTAAATTTACACATACTTTACATGTAAAAGGTATATTTTAAGAGTTATAAATATGCATTTTTAGCATATTACAGTTCACTAAGGAAGTTAACTTTTAGCTTCTTTACTAAACTCTAAAAGAGTTAAAAGCATAAATTATTCTTATGGAGGGATATATGCAAGAAAAAAGAAGAGTGTTTCTTAAAAAAGCACTCGTTTCAAGCGCTGCAGTTGCAGCAGGAAGTGTGGTTGGTTTAAATACACTTAGTGCAAAAACCAAACAACAAGAAGATAGTGGTGTTATTTATGGAAAATCTAACAAAAAAGAGATTTTGTATAAAGAGACTAAACAGTGGGAACTCTATTATAAGAGATCTTATTAAAACAAGGAGTAATTAAATATGAGTAAAGTAACTCAGCCAACACTCCAAACTAGAATAGGCAGACGTACATTTTTAAAGATGGCAGCACTTGGAACAGCAAGTTTTGGTGCAACTAATCTTTTAGCCAACAGTGAAAATGTAAGAGAGGCAACTAGTGAAGAGATTAAAAATCCATTTCCAGGCTCTAGAATAGTAAAGACTATATGTTCTATCTGTTCAGCTGGTTGTGGTATATATGCAGAAGTACACAATGGTGTTTGGGTAAGACAAGAACCAGCACATGACCATCCAATAAGTGAAGGAAGTCACTGCTGTAAAGGTACTGACCAAATCGACTTAACTAAATCAAAACAACGTATTAAATATCCTATGAAAAAGGAAAACGGCAAGTGGGTTAGGCTTAGTTGGGAGCAAGCACTTGATGAGATTTCAACTAAGATGTTGAAGATACGTGAAGAGAGTGGGCCAGACGCAGTTGAGTTTTTGGGTTCAGCAAAATTCAACAATCAACAAGCATTTTATTTTAGAAAATTTGCAGCCTTTTGGGGTACTAACAATATAGATCACGTAGCAAGAATTTGACACAGCGCTTCTGTTGCCGGTGCGGCAAATACATGGGGTTATGGTGCTATGACAAATCACTTTGGAGACGTTACTAGAAATACAAAACTGACTATGATGATTGGTGCAAACTCAGCTGTTGCAAATCCTATAGGGTTTAAACACTTTTTACAATCAAAAGAGGTAAATGGTGCAAAACTTATCGTGGTAGACCCAATCTTTACAAGAAGTGCAGCTAAAGCTGATGTTTATGTGAGAATTCGTCCAGGAACTGATATAGCCTTTGCTTATGGACTTTTACACATTATCTTTAAAAATGGTTGGGAAGACAAAGAGTTCATTAGAACAAGAACTTATGGTATCAACTTAATCCAAGAAGAAGCAGCAAAATGGACACCAGAACACACTTCTGATGTTACAGGAGCAAGTGTAGAATTGATTGAAAAAGTTGCCAAAATGTATGCAACTATAAAACCAGCAAATATAGCTTGGTCACTGGGAATAACTCAGCACTCAGTTGGAAGCTCAAACACAAGAATTTTACCTATTTTAGCTCTTGTTACAGGAAATGCAGCAAGAAGCGGTGGTGGTTGTCAAATCATCCGCGGACACGATAATGTTCAGGGTGCAACCGATATGGCAAACCTTGCAGACAGCTTACCTGGATACTACGGGCTTGCTAAAAATGTTTGGGAATACTACTGCCAAACTTGGGGTGTTAGCTTAGAATATATGCAAAGTAGATTTCATCCAGAGCTTGATGCAAAAGGTGAGAGAAAATGGATGCATGAGAAAGGTTTTTCACTTGCTAAATGGTGGCAAGGAGTTTTACAAGAGGAAAAAACATACTCTTCAGCTCCAATCCGCGTTTGCTGGGTTCAAGGAACAGGTATAACTTCTATGAGTCAACAAGTAAAGATAAAAGAAGCTATAGATAAACTTGATATGTTAGTTATCGCAGAGCCATTCGTAAACGAAGCAGCGATTATTACTGATAGAAAAGATGGTATATATATCCTTCCAGTCGCTACTCAGGTTGAATGCGAAGGCACACTTTCAGCCACAAATCGTGCAGCTCAGTGGAGAAATCAAGTAGTAAAACCACTTTATGAAAGTAAACAAGACCATGAAGTAATGTTTGAATTTGCTAAAAAATTTGGTTTTTATGAAGAGTACACAAGAGGCCTCATGATGAGACCAGAAAACGGAAAAGTCGTTAAATACAAAGATGACTTTGTTTGGCCAGATGATGCAGTAAGAGAGATTGCAAGAACTGTAAAATCAATAGGACTTGCAGGCTGGACTCCTGAGAGACTTCGCCGTCATCAAGAAAATTGGCACTTGTTTGATCCATTTACTATGAAGGGTCGTGGCATTGTTGAGGGCGAATACTACGGGCTTCCTTGGCCTTGTTGGGATGAAGAACATCCAGGAACTCCTATACTTTATGATGCAAGTAAACCTGTAAATGAAGGTGGTATGGGCTTTAGAAATAGATTTGGACTTGAACACAATGGTGTTAGTCAAATCGCCGATGAAAGTATCACACTTCCAGGTCAAAAGATAAAAGGTGGATATCCTGAAATTACAAAAGCGAACATTGAAAAAGTACTTGGCATTACACTAAGTGCAGAAGAGAAAGCTATCATGGGACCAAGTTGGACTATGGATTATAGCGGTCTTATACAAAAGTATTGTAGAGAGTATGGCGTGTGTGGATTTGGAAATGCAAGAGCAAGAGCTATCGTTTGGGAATTTATAGATCAAATACCAAAACATAGAGAGCCGATACACTCTCCAAGATGGGATTTAGTACAAAAATATCCAACTTTCCCTGATCAAGCAAATAATTTTAGGGTTGAAACTAAATATATAAGCGAACAAACAAAAACAGATTGGAGTAAAGATTTCCCTGTAATTATTTCAAGCATGAGAGTTGTAAACTTGAGTGGTGCTGGAATGCTTGAGCGAACCAGTAAATACTTAGCAAGTATAACTCCAGAAATGTTTTGCAATGTTCATCCAGATTTAGTGGCGAAATACGGCATAAATGATAGAGATATGATGTGGGTTCACTCGCCTCATGGAACAAAGATAAAAGTTAGAGCTTACTATAACAAGAGTGTAAGTGCTGACAGGATTTGTATGCCTTACAACTTTGCTGGAATCATGCAAGGGGTTGATTTAAGCTATAACTATCCAGAAAATACAAAACCATATACGATTGGTGAGAGCGTTAACACCATCACAAACTATGGATTTGACCCAGTTACACAAATCTCAGAATTCAATGCCGGCTTATGCCAGCTTGAGAAAGCATAAGGAGGAGACAGATGAGTAGTACAACAAATTTATCAAGAATGAAATTCTATTGTGATACAGATAGATGTATAGAGTGCTTTGCTTGTGTTGTCTCTTGCCAAAATGCTCATGAGCTTCCAGTAGGCATTGCAAGAAGAAAGGTTATAACACTAAATAATGGAGAAGAGGGCAAAGAGACATCTATATCCATAGCTTGTATGCACTGCAATGATGCACCATGCTCTCAAGTTTGTCCAGTTGATTGTTTCTACATAAGAGAAGATGGCATAGTTCTTCACAATAAAGAAACTTGTATAGGTTGTGGATATTGTC
>JBKECC010000013.1:0-18857 GCA_047974135.1 Campylobacteraceae bacterium
CAACATACTAAAATGTAATGATTTGAGTGATAACATATTCATTATATAACCTCGTAATTTTAAGATTTATTTTATCATAAAGTAACACTATTAATGAAATTTTTAAGGTTTAAAGTAACACTATTTTTGCGGTTTTACAAACGTCTTAAACTTTGAAGCATTAGCTCTTACAACTCTTTTTTTGATAGCAATATTTCCACATTTGATGTTCAATATAGGGTTTATACTCTCTGTTTATGGGGTGTTTTTTATCTTTGTGTTTTTAAAATATTATCAAGATTTATCAAAATGGAAATTGGCTCTATTTTTAAATCTTTGGTTATTTGTTGCTATGAATCCAATAGTTTATTACTGGTTTGGAGTTGTAAATTTTCAACAATGGGTTTCTATACCTCTTAGCATATTGTTTGTTCTGTTTTATCCACTCGTGACGTTTTTACACTTATTTGGTTTTGGAGGGATTTTAGATGAATTTATACTTGAATTTTTAAATTTTAATACAGTAAGTGTGATGTTTAACACACCGTTTTGGTTACTTTGCCTCTATACTATTTTCGCTCTCTTGTGCGTCAGATGGAAACTCTTCATGTTTGTTATCTTCGCTATTGGAAGTGGCTACTTTTTTGTTAGTCTCTCTTACATGTAAAAGATAACAAAGCTTTACACCATAAAGAAAAATAACCCAAGAAGCGTATATCCAAACAAAGAAGAAAAGCACAACACTAAAAGAGCCGTAAATGCTAAGGTAAGTTTTGTTGTAAGCAACATAATACACAAAAAGATTTTTAGTTATATACCAAGTAAGTGAAGCTACAAATGATGAAAAAAGACCAGATTTAATGCTAAGTTGTGTGCTTGAAGATATCATATAAATAGTAAAAAACAGTACCCAAACAACAAGATATGGGAAAATAGATAAGAAGTTTATAGAACTTGTAAAGTTTGTACTATTTAAAAGATTTTGTATAAGACTCGAGAGATAAAACGAAGCGCCAAGTGCGATTGGAGCTAAAGTTATAAGCGTCCAATAAGTTGAAAGTGCCTGCCAAAATGACCTTGGACTTGCGTGCATGATTTTATTTATGATGTACTGATAATCTTTAAAAAACATAGCAGCAACAAATAAAACTACGATAACTCCCATAACTCCCATTTTAACTGTGTTTTCCAAAAATGTGTCGATATATCCAGAAATCACATCTTGATGTGAAGGCAGTAGTGAAGACATGATGAAAGATTTGATATTTTCAAAACTATCAGCAAAACTTGGCATATTTGTAAAGATTGACAAAGATATGAGAAGAACTGGAATGATTGAAAGCATCGTATGAAAACTAAGACTTGAAGCGTAGTGAAACAAGTCTTTGTCTAGTGCTTTATCAACCAGATTTATCACATCTTTTAATTTCATCAAAGCCCCATTTTAAATGGATTTAGTATATTATTTGGGTCGAATGCCTTTTTTATAGAACGAAAAAGATTCATCTCTGCATCACTAAAAGCAAGGTGCATAAAAGGAGCTTTTGAAAGCCCAATGCCATGCTCACCACTTAGTGTTCCTCCAAGTGCTACCGTGATTTTAAAAACCTCTTCGATTGCTTTGTGTCCGATTTCAAGTTGAGCTGGATCACTCCCATCAACCATAACGTTTGTATGAACATTTCCATCGCCAGTGTGACCAAAACAAGGGATTTGAACTCCATATTTTTTTGCAACACCATTAAATTTTTCAAGTAATTCAGGAAGCTTGCTTCTTGGAACCGTAACATCCTCATTTAATTTTTTACTACCATAAATAGTTATAGCTTGAGAACAGTTTCTTCTTGCAAACCATATATCTTTTGCTTCTACTTCATTTTTTGCCAGTCTAAACTCACTACAACCATTTTCTTTAAATACAGCTTCGATTTTATTCATCTGTTTATTTAACTCTTCTTCTGTATCGCCATCAACATCGGTTATCAAAAGCGCACCAGCATCTTTTGGTAAGCCTTTGTTAAATTTTTCTTCAACAGCACGAATACAAAGATTATCTAAAAATTCCATAGCAACAGGAGTAACGCCACTTGCCATAGTTTTATAAACAGCATCCATGGCTATATTTACGCTTGGGAAAATTCCCATAGCAGTTTTTTTCATCTTTGGTTTTGCTATAAGTTTTACAGTTATCTCAGTGATAACAGCTAGAGTTCCTTCGCTTGCTATCAAAATACCAGCTATGTTATAACCAGCAACATCTTTTATAGTTCTTTTGCCAGCTCTTATAATCTCTCCACTTGGTAAAACTGCCCTAAGTGCCATAACATAATCTTTTGTGATACCATATTTTGCTGCTCTCATACCACCAGCATTTTCGCTTACATTTCCGCCGATTGTTGAGTACTCTTCGCTTGCAGGATCAGGCGGATAAAAAAGCCCTCTCTCTTCAACGGCTTTTTGTAAAGCCATATTTACAACACCTGGTTGTACAACTGCAACCATGTTATCCATATCAATCTCAACTATCTTATTCATATGTTTTTCAAATGCTAAGATGATTCCACCTTGGATGCTAAGCGAGCCACCAGTAAAACCACTTCCAGCACCACGAGGAGTTATGATTATTTTATTTTCATTGCAGTATTTTAAAATCTCACTTACATCTTTCTCATCTCTTGGAAAAACAACTGCGTCAGGTTCAAATCTGTTTCTTGTAGCATCATATGAGTAAGCAATGAGGTGAGCTTTGTCTGCATAAACATTATCTTCACCAACTATCTTTTTTAAGTTATTTACATGTAAGTTATCAAGCATTATTCTATCCCAAGTAAAGCTTTGTAATGTAGGTCATAGTTTGAAACTTTTGCACCCTTCCACACAAACCAAGAATCTTTCACGTTTTCAGATATTCTGCTATAAAAAGGCAGTATAACATCTTCGCTTTTGTCATCATCTTGCAAGCTTATAGTTCTTAAAATCTTAAAAGAGTTGCAATCAGTAAAGTATCCTTTGTCGCCAATACTAAAAACAACTAAACCAGTTAAGTTTAAGTTGCATAACTCTTTAAATTTTTCGTGATCTGGATTTGGAAGATATTTTTTTGCTAAGTTTGCTGCGATTATATCTGGATGAACCCAATCAATTAAATTGAAGTAGTTAGTTATAAGTCTAAATTTTTCATAATTTGGAGCAACTATGATAGCACGGTTATATAAGTAATTTAGATACACTTCATCACCATTTTGAGGGATAAGTTCAGCCTTTGGAAAAGTATTTTGTTCTAGAACATCATAAGGAGTTAACTCCAAAAGCGCCTTTGTTCCATCTTTTGCTAAAACGGTAGCTTTTGCTATGATTGTTGAACTTGTACCACTAAATCTATGTATTACTATACCACTTGAGCCGATTTCTATTTTTGGTGAATCTGGAACGGTTGCGCGGTTTTTGTGAACTGTGTCAAGAGTTGTTCTATACTCTTCAAAGAGAGGCTTATCTTGTATGGCAAATACAAGAGTTGCAGTAAAGATGAATAACCAAAGTTTTTTAAATAGCAAAATAGCTCCTTAAATTTTTATACAAAGACTGATTATACAACAACAGCGGTAAATATAAATTGATAGAAAAGATTTTTTTTACATGTAAAGTTATCATTAAAATATATATAAAATTTATTAAGTAAAATTAAGTTAAAATCGTCCTTTCATTCAAAAGAAGGTTTCTATACAATGATTTTTAAAAAAATTGTCATCTTTTTGTTATTTGTCTCATCCCTTTTTGGTGCTTACGTTGAAGAGTCTTCTTGGAATAAGGGTGAAACCTTCCTAAACTTTCTAGAAAACAATAATATTCCACTCTCGCTTTACTACAACCTTGACAATGAAGATAAAGAGTTTGCAAGTGAAGTTTATGCTGGTATGAAATACTTTATGTTAAAAAATGAAGATGGTGATACAAGGCAGATTTTAATACCAATTGGTGGCGAACTTCAAATACATATATATAAAGAAAATGATGGAAATTATACTCTAAACTTAACCCCTGTTTCATATATAGAGGAGAGAAAAGAGTTAGCTGTAAATATGGAAATATCACCATATCAAGATATTTTAGACAAAACAGGAAATGCACTTTTAGCTTATGAATTTGTAAATGCATTTAAAGGAAGCGTTGATTTTAAAAGACTTCGTGCAGGAGCAAAAGTAGTTATACTTTATGATCAAAAAACAAGACTTGGCTCACAAATGTCAAATCCAAGGATTATTGCAGCTTTGGTTGAAAACAGAGGAAGAGAAGATTATATATTTTTGTATGATAAAAACAGATATTTTGATAAAGATGGTAAAGAATTAGAGGGATTTTTTCTAACGATTCCACTTAAATACACAAGAATATCCTCTCCTTTTACATTAAAGCGTTGGCACCCAGTTTTAAAGAAATATCGCGCTCATCTTGGTATTGACTACGCAGCCCCAAAAGGAACGCCAGTAAAAGCTGCCGGAAATGGCAAAGTAACCTTTGTTGGTGTTAAAAATGGTTATGGAAATACAGTAACTATAAGTCATGCAAATGGTTACATGACGCTTTATGCGCATTTAAATGGTTTCAAAAAAGGGTTAAAAGCTGGGCAAAGTGTAAACAAAGGTGAACTGATAGCTTATGTTGGAAGTACAGGAGTTAGTACTGGTCCGCACATTCATCTTGGGCTTTATAAAAACAATCAAGCTATAAATCCAAACAGCGTTATACAAGTTACGAAAAGTGCTCTTGCAGGAAAAGAGAAAAAGGCATTTTTAGAATATGCAAAAGAGATGAAAGACAACTTGGCAAATATCTATGAAAATGCAAATACCCCTATAAAAGAGCAAGCGTTTACATATATGGTAAATATAGATAAAGAGTAAAATAAAACAAGTAAGTCAGAAATGAGAGATATTAAAATACTAAAAATAACAGACTGCGAATCTTCAAAGTTTTTACAACCAAAGTCTATTTTCTATACTCAAAACGGAGTTGAAAAAAGATGGGATTATATAAAATCTCACGATAGTGCATCTTGCATTTTATATCATACACAAAAAGATGCGTTTTTGCTTGTAAAACAGTTTCGACCAGCTGTTTTTATAAACAATGAAGGAAGTGATGGCTTTACTTACGAAATGTGTGCAGGCATTTTAGATAAAAATCTAACTCCTATTGAAACTATAAAAGAGGAGATTTTTGAAGAGTGCGGTTATGAAGTAGAAGTTAAAAATATAAAAAAAGTAACTTCATACATTTCAAGCGTAGGCATAACTGGTTCTCACCAAAATATATTTTTCACCAAAATAGATGAAAGTATGAAAAAAAGTGAAGGCGGTGGAACAGATGATGAGTGCATCGAGCTTTTTTTCTTGCCAAAAAGTAAAATATTTGATTTTATAAACGATGAGAGCAAATCAAAAACACCAGGAGTGCTTTTTTCACTCCTTTGGTATTTAAAAAACGAAGCAAATCTATAAAAGTATTTACATGTAAAAGTTTACATGTAAATATCTAATCTATAAACCTTTTTAAAAGCCCATCATAAGTCTCAATCCTTCTATCTCTTAAAAATGGCCAAATGCGTCTTACATCTTCACATCTTTTCATGTCTATATCACAATATATATTTTTCTCACTCTCTGTATCAAGTTCTGTTAAAAATTCACCTTGTGGGCCGCAAACAAAAGAACTTCCCCAAAATCTTATGCCATTAAGCACTTTTGCGTCATCCTTTTCAAGTCCAACTCTGTTTACAGAGATAAGCGGTAAGCCGTTTGCTATCGCGTGTCCTCGCTGAATCGTTATCCAAGCTTCGCGTTGTCTATCTTTTTCTTCTTTGGCGTCTTCGTCAAACCAGCCAATAGCAGTTGGATATATTAAGATTTCAGCACCTTTGAGTGCCATAAGTCTTGCAGCTTCAGGATACCATTGATCCCAGCAAACTAAAAGTCCTATTTTGCCAACGCTTGTTTTGATTGGCTCATATCCAAGATCACCGATAGTAAAGTAAAATTTCTCATAAAATCCCGGATCATCAGGTATATGCATCTTTCTGTATTTTCCAGCAACTCTTCCATCTTTTTCAAAAATAACTGCAGTATTGTGGTAAAGTCCAGCGGAGCGTTTTTCAAAAAGTGAGGTAACTAAAACCACCTCATTTTCTTTTGCAACCCCGCTCCAAAATTTTACATCCTCATCAAAGTTTTCTGCTAAGTTAAAATTGTCCACATTTTCATTTATGCAAAAGTATCTATCTTGATGTAATTCCCCTAGAACTACAAGTTTTGCACCGTTTTGTTTTGCCTCTTTGATTCTTTTACATGTAAAGGCTATAGTCTCTTTTTTTGTGTTGTGATATGCTTGTTGAACAAGTGCTACTTTCATAAAAAATCCTCAATATTTTAATGTTTAAAAATCTACCATATTTTATGTAATAACTGTTTTAATTGTAAATCTATAATGATAATTAAAGTTGTAACATAATAATATTAAAGATTATTTTTAAGGGGAATTTAGGTTTATGAAGACACTAAATGATTTATCGTTAAATAAAAAAGGCGTCATTCTAAGTATTGATGCCGATGATGAACTTTTATTAAGACTTTTTTCTTTTGGCATCCACAAAGGTACAGAATTTTTGGTTAAAAACTTTAGTATTGCAAAAAGCACAGTTGAAATAGAAGCTGGAAAAACGTTAGTTGCACTAAGATATGAAGAGGCCAATAAGATACAAGTAGAGGAACTTTTCTGATATGAAGAGGATTACAATAGCTCTTGTTGGACAGCCAAACGTTGGCAAAAGTATGCTCATAAACTCTATAAGCAACTCAAGATTAAAAGTTGGAAACTTTGCTGGAGTTACGGTTGAGAAGATAGAAAAATACTTCACTTTCAAAGATTATCAGATAAAAATAGTTGATTTACCAGGAACCTATGCTCTTGGTGATTACTCGCAAGAAGAGAGAGTAACCAAAAAGTTTATAGAAGATGGAAAGTATGATTTAATTGTAAATGTTGTTGATTCAACAAATATGGAAAGAAACTTATACTTAACCACAGAACTTTTAGAGTTAGACAAAAAAATGGTAGTTGTTTTAAATATGATTGATGAAGCAAAAAAAGAGAATATAGATATCAATGAAAAAATGCTATCAACAATCTTTGGCGTGCCCTGTATTAAGGCTTCGGCCGTTACAAAAGAGGGATTAGTTGCACTGCTTGATACATGTATAAAGACTTTTGAAGATGAAAAATCGCCTTTAAAGTTACAGTTTGGCGAGCAGATAGACAAAGAGGTAAAAAAAGTTGAAACTATTTTAGATGAGAAAAACTATAAAAGTACCTTTGGTTCAAACAAAAGCATAGCTCTAAAACTTATACAAAATGACAAAAGAGTTTACAACGAACTCCAGCACAATCCTATCTGGGTAGATTTAGAACCAATCATGAGAGATTCAAACAACGCTTTATATGAATTTTATAAAACAAAAAACATAAGAGAGATTTTTGCGGGTGAAAGAGCATCTTTGTCAAAAGGTGCAAGGATGGAAGTTTTAAAATCAAAAAATGACAAAGATAAAATCCTAACTACAACAGACAAAATAGACTCGGTACTTCTAAATAAATTTTTGGGCATTCCTATATTTTTACTTCTTATGTGGCTACTTTTTCAACTTACCTTTGAAGTTGGCTCTATCCCTATGGATTGGATAGATGCAGGTACAATCTGGCTTCAAGAAAAAACAGTTGAGTTGCTAGGTGAGGGTGAACTAAGTTCACTGCTTGCTGATGGGATAATAGCAGGAGTTGGTGCAGTTGTTATGTTTTTGCCAAATATCTTGATACTGTTTTTAGGTATAACGCTTTTGGAGATGACTGGCTACATGGCAAGAGCAGCTTTTTTGCTTGATGGTTTTTTCCACAAATTTGGACTTCACGGCAAATCATTTGTTCCTCTTATAAGTGGATTTGGATGTTCAGTTCCTGCTTATATGGCAACAAGAACACTAAAGAGTGAAAATGATAGACTGTTAACTCTTTTTATCATAGTTTTTATGAGTTGTGGTGCTAGACTTCCTGTTTATGTACTTTTTGTTGGTGCATTTTTTGCTGATTATAATCCGGGCAATATCTTGTTTATCATCTATATCTCTGGCGCGATTTTAGGTTTAATCACAGCAAAGGTGTTAAGAGTTTTTGTATTTAAAGGAAAAGATGATCCATTTGTTATGGAAATGCCAAAGTACCGTTTTCCTTCATTAAAACTTTTAACAAATTCTGTATTAAATAAAGGCTTTTTATATCTTAAAAAAGCTGGAACATTTATCTTGGCTGCTTCCATACTTATATGGTTTGCAAGCACTTATCCAAAAAACGAAACATTAGAAGAAGAGTACGCTCTTAAGATAGAAGCTGCTCAAAATGACGAAAAATTAGTTGCAAGTTTAGAGAGCGAACTTAAGATGTTAAATCTTGAAAATAGTTATCTAGGAATTGTAGGGCACGCAACAGAGCCACTTTTTAGACCTTTAGGATTTGACTGGAAGATGACAGTAGCACTTGAGACTGGACTTGCTGCAAAAGAGATTGTTGTTACAACTCTTGGTATTTTGTACTCGCTTGGCGATGAGGTAAGCGAAGAGAGTGAAGGACTTATAAGCGCTATACAAAAAAATATTCCATTTGCATCTGCACTTGCATTTATCGCTTTTATGATGATTTATCTGCCTTGCCTTGCAGCAACCGTTGTTTTTATAAGAGAGGTTTCAAACTACAAATATGTACTTTTTTATATAGTTTTTACGACATCACTTGCTTGGATGGTTGCTTTTATAGTAAGACATATAACTCTTTTAATAATTTAAAACACGTCAGATAAAAAGAGAGATTTTTCTCTCTTTTTACACTTTTAAATACTTACATGTAAGAACAAAAATAGATTGTTTATCTACTCTTTATGGCTCTTTTTGTACAATTATTCCTTTAAAAAACGAAAATAAAAGGAAAAAGATGGTTGAAACAACTGAGACAACAAGACACAAGGAGTATTCGCTTATAGCCGCTTTTATAGCCGTTATAACTCTTTTTATATTTGGCACAACGCAAAATTTCGCTTTTATAGTTGTTATAAATATCATATCAATCGTTGCGATTTTAGCAAGTGCTATAAGCGTTGTAAGACACGCTGATGTTATAGCTCACCGTTTAGGCGAGCCTTTTGGTTCTTTGGTTTTAACTCTTTGTGTTGTTTTGCTTGAAGTTTGTTTGATTTCTATCTTGATGGTTTCAGGAGACACGGCACCAACACTTCTTAGGGATACACTTTATGCGATTATTATGATAGTTTTATGTGGACTTGTTGGTATTTCTTTGCTTCTTGGTGGCAGAAAACACTCAACACAGTACTTAAATCTAGCTGGTATTGGTCAGTATTTAATCTCAATCATTCCACTGGCTGTTATCATCTTAATCTTGCCAATAGCATTTGAAAATCACACATTTAAAACTTGGCAACTTATTTTGGTTAGCATTTTTTGTGTGGCTCTATACTCTATCTTTTTGATAGTCCAAACAAGAACTCATAAAAGCTTTTTTATATATGAAGATGAAGATCTAAGTGGCGATTCACATCACGGAAAACCATCATCTCACAGTAGCAAATGGCATATCATGTGGCTTGTTATACATCTCATCTGTGTTATAGCAGTTACAAAATTAAATTCTGGCATGCTTGGAACTCTTCTTACAACACTTAACGCACCAGCAGTTTTTACTGGTTTTATCGTTGCTTGTTTGACACTTTCTCCAGAAGGTCTTGGAGCGATTCGTGCTATTTTAAACAAGGAAGTTCAACGTGGTATGAATCTTCTTTTTGGCTCTGTTGTTGCAACTATATCTTTAACGGTTCCTATCGTTGTTATAGTCTCTTCACTTATAGGTAAAGAGTTGGTTTTAGGGCTATCTTTGGCAAATGCGATATTGCTTAGTGTAACGCTTCTTCTTTGTCAAAGCTCATTTGCAACTGGAAAAACAAATAAATTAACAGGAATCGCACATCTTGTTATGTTTGGAGCGTATTTGATGGTTATGTTTAGTTAGGAATTTATTTGTAAAAATAAGTTTACATGTAAAAGAAATTTCTTTACATGTAAACTCTAAAAACTATATCTTATCTATATCCAAAGTATCTATTCATAGAAGCGCAGTGTAAGCTTCCGTGTTGTCTTACAAATACTCTTGCATCAACTCCAACTACTTTATGATTTGGCAGAGCATTTTGCAGGGCTTTTAAAACTTTCTCATCATTTTTGTCATTATATGTTGGAACTATCAAAGCACCATTTATAAATACAAAATTTGCATATGTCGCAGGCAAACGGTGACCATCATAAAGAATCGGCTTTGGAAGAGGCAAAGGTAAAAGATTAAATCCAGTTTGTTTTAACTCTTTTTCCATGTTTTTAAGTTCAACAAAGTGCTCATCACTTTCATCTTCACAAGTTGAGTAAGCTATCGTATTTTCATTTATAAATCTTGCAAGAGTATCTACGTGAGAGTCTGTGTCATCTCCTCGCAAATATCCGTTTTCTAGCCAGATGATTTTTTGCAAACCAAATAACTCTTTTAAGCGTTTATCTATCTGCTCTTTTTTTAAATGTGAGTTTCTATTTTCTTCTAAAAGACATTTTGAAGTTGTAAGCATAACTCCATTGCCGTTTGAGTCGATACTTCCACCTTCTAAAACCATAGGAATACTCTCTAAAGAACCTTTTATATAGCCTTTGTCAAATAAGTTTTGATTTACCATATCATCAAGTGAAGAGTTAAATTTGCCACCCCAAGCATTAAAGGTAAAGTCATACGATACAATTTTTCCATTTCTTGAAACGTCAATCGCACCAAAATCCCTTATCCATGTATCATCGGTTAAAATTTCAACAAGAGTTATGTTTTGTATATCTTTTAAAAATTCAGTAGCAAACTTTTTATTTTTACAGATAACTAAGCACTCTTGAAATTTTGAAACTTCCTTTATAAAATCCTTGTAAGATGCAAGTATATCATCTAGATATGGCTCCCAATCCGTATCTTCGTGAGGTAATGCAAACATTAAGCTACTCTGCGCTTCCCACTCTGCAAATAATCTTTTCATGATACTCCTTTAAAGAGAAGAATTATATCAAAATGCTTTTACATGTAAAGCATTTATAGTGTTACAATTATACACAAATGAAAATATTTCTTTACAAAATTACACAATTTCTTACATGTAAAAAAATAGTTTTGTATAATTTAAAACTTTTTCATAAAAATACTTTACTAAAAGGAGATAAAAATGTCAAAGATATTTGAGCCAAATAGAGCCTTCAGTAAAGAGGCAAGAGTCAAAAATATGTGTGAATACAAAGAGCTATGTATTCAAGCAGAAGAAGATTATGAAGGGTATTGGGACAAACTAGCAAAGGAAAAAATCGACTGGTTTGAGCCTTATCATACCGTGCTTGATGAGAGTAATGCACCATTTTACAAATGGTTTGTTGGCGGAAAGCTAAACGTTACGCATCAATGCTTGGGTAGGCACTTAAAGAGTAGAAAAAACAAAGCCGCTATCATCTGGGAAAGTGAGCTTGGAGAAAAAAGAATCATCACTTATCTTCAGCTTTACTACAGAGTAAATAGAATGGCAAACCTTTTAAAAAATAGATTTAAGATAAAAAAAGGCGATAGAGTAGTTTTATATATGCCAATGATTCCAGAAGCTGCATTTGCTATGCTTGCTTGTGCTAAGATTGGAGCTATTCACTCTGTTGTTTTTGGAGGATTTTCAGCCGAAGCTCTTAGAGATAGAATAGAAGATGCAAAAGCAAAGCTTGTAATCACAGCCGATGGTGCCTTTAGACGTGGAAAACCTTACATGTTAAAGCCGGTTGTTGATGAAGCTTTGTCTGTTGGTTGCAAGAGTTGTAAAAAAGTTTTAATCGTAAGAAGAAATGATGAAGATATAGAGTATGTAAGAGGACGTGACTATATCTACAATGAGCTTATCATGAGTGAGTCAAAATACTGCGAGCCAGAGTGGATGGATAGCGAAGACCCACTATTTTTACTTTATACTTCAGGAAGTACGGGAAAACCAAAAGGCGTACAACACTCTTCAGCTGGGTACATTTTGTGGGCACAGTACACAATGGAGCATGTTTTTGATGTAAAAGAGAATGATACATTTTGGTGCACTGCCGATGTTGGCTGGATAACCGGACACACTTATCTTATATATGGCCCACTTGCTATGGGTGCTACAACGATAATCTATGAAGGAACTCCAACGTATCCTGATAATGGAAGATGGTGGAGTATGATAGAAGAGCATATGGTAAATCAATTTTACACAGCTCCAACAGCGATTAGATTGTTACACAAAGTAGGAGCGGATGAGCCTGCAAAGTATGATTTAAGCAGTTTAAAGGTTTTAGGAACTGTTGGCGAGCCTATAAATCCTGATGCTTGGATGTGGTACTATGAAACTATTGGTGGTGGAAAATGTCCTATAGTTGATACTTGGTGGCAAACTGAAACTGGAGGACACATGATATCTCCACTTCCAGGAGCAACGCCAACTATAGCTGGTTCAGCCACATTCGCTCTTCCTGGTATTTACGTAGAAGTTTTAGATAGCGAAGGAAACAAAGTGAAACCTGGCGAAAAAGGTTTACTTTGTATCACAAAACCTTGGCCTTCGATGATAAGAACTATCTGGGGAGATGACAAGCGATATGTGAAGTCTTACTTTAGCGAGTACACAAAAGATGGAAAGCCTGTATATTTTTCAGGTGATGGCGCAAGCGTTGATGAACTTGGATATATAACAATATCAGGGCGTGTTGATGATGTTATCAATGTTTCAGGACATAGAATAGGAACTGCTGAAATTGAAGCAGTTATAGCGATGCATCCAAACGTAGCTGAAAGTGCTGTTGTTGGTCGTCCTGATGATATAAAAGGTGAAGGTATTTACGCTTTTATCGTTGCAAAGAGTAGTAAGGGTGACCTTGGTGAAGAGATAGAGATGATTCAAGAGATAAATAAAATCATCATAAAACAGATAGGCTCTATAGCAAAACTTGATGCGATACGATTTGTTCCAGGACTTCCAAAAACAAGAAGCGGAAAAGTTGTAAGAAGAATACTTCGCTCAATCGCCAAAAAAGAGGAGATAAGCGGAGATACTTCAACGCTTGAAGATCCAAGTATCGTTGAGAAAATCCAAAATTTAGTTTTTCAATAATTTACTTACATGTAAAGAGATTTTCTCTTTACATGTAAACTCTTAAAATCACTCTTCATCAAGATGAGTGTAAACGCTTCCTTTGTATGAGATGTCATTTGCATCTTGCTCCGTGTTTAAATCTTTGATGATTTTTTTATCATTTTTACCAATTAACGCTCGCTCTTTTTCCAACTCTTCTTCCGCGTAAGAGTAAGACATATCAGCAGAGATAACGCCTTCAACCTTTTCTATTTTGTGTAAAACTGCTATCTCATCACTTACGTTTTTTGCTTCAATCGTTACTATGATACGGCCCATCTCATCATGAAAATGGTAATCCACATGAGGAATTTTTTTAAGTCTTTCTATCACTTTTTCTATGTTTTTTGGTAGCGTTGAAACAACAATGCTTGATATATTCACGGTAACTCCCATTTTAAAATTGTCTTACTACTTGAGGTTATAACTATCTCTTTTTCGTTTAAAAAATTGATGCCATTTACGCTAACATAAGGATTTATCCCATGAAGTGTAGCGATTACCTCTTTTGTAATTGTGTTGAAGATATTTATATCATTATCTTCATTTGCAACGTATGCTCCTATTTTCCCACTTGGACTAATGCCAACAGCGTAAACTGGGAAGTTTGCATTTAGCGAGTAACTACTGCTTGACATTGTTTGGACAACATTTATCTTTTTGTCACTTCCTCCAGTTATCAAAGTGTTACTTGCAAATTTTTGGCTTTGTATGATGTTTACATGTAAACTAAATTCTCTGATTTTTTTGCCATCTTTTACATTATACATGTAAACAATTCCACTCTCTCCAGCTAAAAAAGCTGTTTGTCTGTCACTGCTTAGCGTAAAATCTGCTAACATTGACCAGTGAGGTTGGACTTTGTATATAAACTCTTTTTTTGGTATATCGTATAAGATAAGCTCATTACTTAGAAGTCCTAAAAGCAAGCGATTTTTATCGTAAAAGTAAGCTTTGCTAATGTTTAATTTATCTAAAAAAGAGAATACTTGTATAAAATTGCCATTATTATATATATAAAGTGCTCTTCCCGCACGGCTATCTTCACTTAAAATAAGTAGATTTTCACTGTCAATCGCATCAACATTTATAACTCTTGGGCTTACTAACTCTTCTGTGTAACCGCCTGTGATTTTTGATAAAGTGATAATGTTTTTTGGTTTTAGTGTATGAGTGTCAAAAATCTCTACAGTTCCCTTGTCTGTTGTTACATGTAAACTATCTTCAAAAACAAAGCTTGATATAACGCTTGCACTTGCATTTATTTCCAAACTTGGATACAGCTTTGTTTGGGCATTGACAAAAAGAGTAGAGGTTAAAAAAAATATTACAATGGTTAAAACTCTCATCTTTGCTCCTTTTTTGGTTTTAAATATCTTCACACACTGCACATATTTTAAAGGTTAAAACATCTGCGGTAGGTAAAGAAGATAGATTGGGTTAAATATTCCTGCCCAATCTATACTTCGTTTATACAGCTATTTTCTTTTTATAGCTTACTCGATACCTTCGTTCATAACGTCAGCTAAATTTGCTTTTTTTGCACCATCTTCTGTTCTAAACTCTGCTTGAAATTTGTTTACAACAAGAGGTTTTAAATTTGCCGCTTGAGGAACGTGACATTGGTTACAATTGTACCTTGCCTCATCCATAGTATCACCCAAATCTTTATGAGTTATCATACTTATAAAGTGTGACTTTGGCATCGCGGTTGCATTTAACTCTTTTGCAAGTTCAGGCAAGTGACAAGTTGTACACATATTCAAATCTCTTGTAATCTCCATCTGACCTTCAACATCGTGAGGAATGAGTGGAGGTGCATTTTCAAATGAACGAGCTATATTTTTTGATTCCCCTGCAGGAGTTGAGATATACTCAAAATTTTGCAGAGCAACACCGCTTTCATCAAACAAACTTGTTTTTCTTATACCTATATCTTCTGATGTGTAACTTTTACTTGATGCTTTTGTATCCAAGCATCCGCTAAAGGCAAAAATCAAAACACCAAAAAGAATAGAGCTTATTACTATTTTTCTCATTTCTTATCCTTTTGTGATAATACAAAGCTTTTTATACTAAAGTCTAATGCGTCACTTTCACAAACTTCAACACAACGACCACATCTTGTGCACTCTCCACTTACGATAAAGCCACTTTCACCTTTGCCAACTATCTCTAATACTTGATTTTCTGGACAAATTACTCTACATTCCATGCATTTTGTGCATTTTTCATCGTGGTATTTAACTTTTATAAAAGAGAAACGACCAACTAATGAGTAAAATCCACCAACAGGACAGATGTGCCCACAAAAACCATGTGATTGACCAAAAAGGTCAAATAAAAATATCGCAAAAACTATGGCTAAGCCAAAGCCAGCTCCAAAGATTATCTCTCTATGAAGCATTCCTATTGGACTTATCGCTTCAAATGCTGCTATGCCAAATATGGCAGATAGTATTAAAGATAATGCTATCATCCAATATCTTACATTTTTAGATAGTGATATATTGTGTTTTAGCCTGTTTATACCAAATTTTCTGTGTAAAAAATTTGCAAAATCTGTTACTATATTTAAAGGACATACAAAGCTGCAAAATGCACGACCGGCAAAAATTGCATAGATAAAAAAGATTATAAATGCACCAATTATGACATTGATTCCAAGAGCACCTCCTGCAACAAATAGTTGCAAAGTTGCAAATGGGTCACTTAGTGGAACTTTCTCTAACAAAAGTGAAGAGCTAAGATTGCCTTGTAACAATTTCCAGCCTGCGTAATTTGCCATAAAATACAGAGCTAAAAGCCCTAATTGAACAAATCTACGAAGTATTAAGAATCTATACTTTTTCATCTTAGAATACCTCACTATTTAGATAATCTTGTGCACCTTTTGTGCTACCTTTACTATCTTTTTTCTCAAAACCAGTATCTTGCACTCTCTTTTCATCAGCCTCATCCCATCCTTTGATATAGTTTGGGCCAACTGCTCCTATGACAGAACTAATAGGAAGAATAGTTATGGTTGCTTTTTCTGTAATACAGGCTCTTTCACACTTTCCGCATCCAGTACAAACATCGTTATGTACTATAGGAAGTAAATGCGCATGCTTTCCTGTTCTTTCATTGTGTTTATACTCTATAGTTATAGCTTTATCTATCAGTGGACATGCTCTGTAGCATGCTTCACATCTAATACCTAAATATGCCAAACAGTTTAGTGTATCAACAACCGCAACTCCCATCCTTGCCTTTGTTATATCAAGAGATTCTGCACCATTTTTTATCGTACTTACAAGCGAAGGGTCAAGCGACTTTGTTGGGCATATCGGCACACAAGGAATATCCGTACACATTTCACATGGAATTTCTCTTGGTGTAAAGTATGGAGTACCAACAGGCACTCTTGTTACAACAGTAGCAAGCTTTAATGTATCAAATGGACAGGCTTCAACACAAAGTCCACACCTAATACAGCTTTTTAAAAACTCTTTTTCATCACGTGCTCCAGGAGGACGCAAAATAAAAGAAGCTTTTGCTTGATTGTTCAAAAAAGCACCCCAAACAAGTGAACCCATGAGAGCTAAGCTTATAGCTTTAACGCCTGTAAGGAGGGCTTTTCTTCTTTCGCTTGATTGAATATTTTTCATAATATCCCTCTAATTTTCTATACTTTATAAATCTTTACAGCACACTTTTTAAAATCAGTTTCGCCTGATAGTGGGCATGTAGCATCCAAGCATAGTTTATTGATATAAACCTTCTCATCAAAGAAAGGAACGTAAATCAAACCCTCAGGTGTTTTGTTTCTTCCTTGTGCGTCTATACGAGCTTTGATTTTGCCACGTCTACTTTCAATCCAAATAATATCATTGTGTTTTGCACCAATCTTTTGCACATCATTTTCATGCATGTAGCAAAGTGCTTCTGGAACCGCACGATAAAGTTCAGGTACTCTCATGGTCATTGTTCCTGTATGCCAGTGCTCTAACACACGTCCTGTACAAAGCCAGAGTGGATACTCATTGCTTGGCATTTCTGGTGGATCCATGTAAGGTCTTAGGAAGATTTTTGCCTTATTTTTAAGGTTAACTTTTTCACTTCCAGGAGCTTTTAGAGTTCCAACACCTATCTCTTTTAAGAGTTTTCCATAGAATGCATACTCTTTTCCATCTCCAAGTTTTCTTGCATATGGGTCATATTTTGCATTAAATCTCCAAAGAGTCTCTTTGCCATCAACAACAGGCCATCTTAAACCTCTAACTTTATGATATGTATCAAAGTCAGCTAAATCGTGTCCATCTCCAATGGTAAACTGTCTATATTCTTCCCAGATAGATTTTTGTACAAAAAAGCCATACCCTTTAAAAGCTTTTCCATCGCTTCCAAGAACATTTCTTTTATCACCAAAAACTTCACTATTTTGGTAACCAGCTATGATTGGATCATTTGGTGTAAATGCTTTTGCCTCTTTATTTGCATAAAGCACATCAAAGAGTGTATCTTCAGGTGAGTAACCCATGGCTACCGCTTTATCAAGTACATTTGGTAGAGTCAATTCGCCATCTATCTTTTGCTCTTTCCAAACATCTTTTAATTTAAAGCGCTTAGCAAATTCAAGCATTTGCCATGTATCACTCATAGCTTCTCCAACAGGAGTTACTTGTTGTCTCCAATGTTGTGTACGTCTCTCCGCATTCCCGTAAGATCCCCATTTTTCATAAATCATCGCACAAGGTAAGATTAAGTCAGCTACCTTTGCACTGATTCCAGGATATACGTCTGAGCAAACTATAAAGTTATCCATCTCACGTGCAGCTTTAATCCAGTGGTTCGCATTTGCAGAGTTGTGCCATGGATTGTTTACTGGAATCCAGTTGAACTTTATGTTTCCATCTTCAAGTCCACGCTAGATTGCCATATAAGCTGTTCCATCTTTTGGGTTTAGAGTGCCTTCTGGTAATTTCCACAGTTTTTCTGTTTTTGCACGGTGAGCAGGATTTGCTGCAAGCATATCTGAAGGTAAGCGGTGACAAAAAGTTCCAACCTCTCTTGCAGTTCCGCAAGCACTTGGTTGTCCTGTTAGTGAAAATGCACCATTTCCTGGTTGACACTGTTTTCCAAGCAAGAAGTGAACCATGTAAGCTTGTTCATTTACCCAAGTTCCACGTGTATGTTGGTTCATACCCATAGTCCAGAAGCTTACAACTTTTCTATTTTTTTCAATGTAAAGATCTTTAAGTTCAACTAATTTTGCTTTAAACTCTTCTAAATCTTCATTTGGGTCGCCTTTTGCTATTTTCGCAACGAAATCAAGTGTATAAGGCTCTAACCCTTTTTTGAAATCCTCGTAAGTTATTTGCCAGTGAGCAGCTGCAGCTCCTGCTTTATCCATAACCATAGTATCGCCAGCTTTAACTCCTAAGTATTGAAGAGTTACACCTTCGTTTGCACTCAATACCTTTGATTTTTGCTTAGCAGCAGTATCGAGTTCTGATGGTAGGTATTTTGGATGGTCGATATTGGCCCTCATACCATAACCTATATTTGT
>JBKECC010000034.1:0-32742 GCA_047974135.1 Campylobacteraceae bacterium
TGATATAGCTGCCACACTTTATAATGATGAAATAGCAACAAATTATCATCAAAATTGTTGGGCGTATGATACTACTTATGTTATAGATTTGATAGACAAACCAGATGGATGGTCACTCTCAACCAAAGAACCAAAAGATAGAATAAATTACACAAGTAAAAATAGTAGCTACTCGTTAAAACAAGACAAAAGTGTAGTCACACTGGAGATATCTTCTACAAATTTTAATGATGGAGTGGCTAAAAACTTGGATACTTGGTTCAACTATAAAAGAGAAACGAACGTGCCACACAGTGCCTTTAAAGTAAAACAAAAAGATTTTAATATAACAAACTCTTACGATATAAAAGGGACAAGAGGAGTAGATTTTGATAGAACTGTTAGCGATGAAGTAATATTTTTATACGGGAGAACTTGGGCGCCTAGTCATATAGGAAGCTCACCAATCAGTGCCAATATAAAATATGAGATCTATTGTGGTATTTACTGCAATCCTGTTGATTTTAATATCCTTAGTTCTGGGAAAAATAGAGATGACTCACTCTGGTATACAAACAACCTACACAGTAGTACTTCTTTTGGAAATGTTACTTTGTATGATGAAAAAACCATAAAAAACAAAATAGGCATAACCCCTAAATCAACAACATTGATTAATGGTGGTATAGAAATAATAACACTAACAAGCGAGCTTGCCCCATACACAGATTTTATACGGATGCACGCATCAGATTGGTTAATTTACAACAAATACATCTCTGCAGCTAACACAAATGATTTTTTTGTTGAGTTTTTAAGCAGTGGTGGAGGTTGGGCAGGAGAAGGTTTTGTTGATGTAGCAGAGAAAAATAGCACAGGAAGAGTTATAAACATCTCTCCTTCAAATAGAACAAAAAATAAAATATCATGGTAGGGTAAAATTTAAATTTTATAGTTTTACCAAGTTTGTAACATCAAGCCACTTTCTAACACTATTTATAAAAGCGATTTTTGTGGCTTTTTTTATGTCATCTATCTTGATAATTTTCTCTTTTAGAAAACCATTATTTAGTAGTTTTTCTCTCATAACGCCTCCTAAAAGTCCTGAACTCTGTGCGGGAGTTAACCAAATATCATCAATCAAAAAAGCAACATTTGCATTTGTAAACTCTGTTATTTCGCCTCTTTCGCTATATAGCAAAATCCCTTCACCTACATCTGTTTTTGGGTAAAAGTCTCTGCGAGTAGTTTTGTGATAAAGAAATACATTTGTGTTATCCATCGCTTTATTTGACAATTTAACACTTTTTAATCCTAAATCTTTTAACTCGTTTTTTTCTATTTTAAAATTTCCATTTTTATCTACTAACAACCTTACTTTGTATTTTTTATAGTCTGTTATCTCTTTTAAAAGTGCTTCTTTTATGACTTCTATATCAACTTTAAAATCAAAATACTCTGCTGAATTCATTAATCTTTTTACATGTAAATCGAGCAGAAAATACTCACCATTTTCAAGCAAGATACTCTCCAGTAGCTCCTTTGGTTTTAAGTTTTTTGCTTTTAAAATCGCTGATTTATTTAAAATCTCTTCATACTCATCTTTTGGAGTTGAATCAAGCGTAACTCCTCCACCAACACCATAATTTGCCTCTTTTTTTACCTCATCAACCAAAAGTGTTCTGATTGGGATGTTGAAAATTGCCTCTTTTTGTGGAGCTATAAAACCTAAGGTTCCACAGTAAATCTCTCGTGGACTTTGCTCTAACTCATTTATAATTTTCATGGTACTTAGTTTTGGAGCACCAGTTATGGAACCACAAGGAAATAGTGCTTTAAAAATATCCGCTAACAAAACGCTTTTTTTTATGTTAGCTGTTATGGTTGAAGTTAATTGCCAAATCGTTGGATATTTCTCTGCTTCAAAAAGTTTTTCAACCTTCACACTTCCAGCCTTTGAGATAACTCCTAAATCATTTCTAAGTAAGTCAGTTATCATGAGGTTTTCCGCTCTGTTTTTATCACTATAAAGTTTCTCTATTTGTTTTAAATCATCTTCAAACCAAAGCCCTCTTTTTGTTGTGCCTTTCATTGGTTTTGTTGTTAGCTTGCCCTTTTCAAGTTTAAAAAAAAGTTCTGGTGAAATGGAAATTATTTTAAAGTTTTTTATTTCCAAATATGCACAATATTTTGCTTCTTGCTCTTTTAATTGATGCATATAGTAGTCATATGCATCTCTTTTAAACTCACCAATTAGCTTTGTTGTATAGTTTACTTGGTATGTGTTTCCTGCTTTTATCTCTTCTTGTATTTTTGAGATATTTTTTTCATACTCTTTAAAAGTTATATTGCTTTGCAGGTCTAAGTGTAAAGATTCCTCTTTTACATGTAAAGAGTCTTCTTCTTTAAAACCATCAAATACTTCAAAGTGCAAAAGTGGAAATTTATAGGTAAATTTGTTAGTGATTTTGTAAAAATCGCGCAGTGCTTCGTAAGATAAAAAACCAGCTACAAAGTAGCCTTTTTCACACTCTTCCTCTGCTTCTTTTAATTTCTCTAGCACTTCACTACTTTTACATGTAAAGATTGTTTTTATAGGATTTTCAAATATCCTTGTTTTTCCCTCAAAGTCGAACCTAAACAATACTTATACTCTTTGTTTTTTGCCCAAAAAGTTGTTAGCAAAAATAGATATAAATACTAACAAAACTCCTATAATTTGCTGATATGTTGGTATGTGATGAGAAAATACTGCATCTGTTATAAAAGCAACAACTGGAGAGAGTATAACAAATGGCACAACATTTACCGCTCCTATTTGTGCGATTGCTCTAAACCAAAGGAAAAATGGAACTGATGTTAAAAAAACTATAAGTATCACAAAAGCTATGATGTTAGTTGATGTTATGTTTTGTGGAAAATCTCCAAGAATAAAAGCAACCACAACAAGCTCTAATCCACCTACAAGAAGTTGCCAACCAGTAATTGAGAAAAAACTCATAGGTATTTTTCCCCATTTGTTCATTAAAACTGCACCTAGTGATATTGAAGTAACGCATAAAATTGCCGCTATAACACCAATCATATCTAGCTTTGCAGAAGATTTTAAAACAACTAAAGATACACCAATGATACCGATTATAATACAAATATACTGCGTAAGAGTTGGTTTTGCCTTTAAAACGAGCCATGCAAGTAAAAGTGCACAAAGTGGTCCCATCGCTTGAAATATAGCTGCAACTCCACCAGGAAGCCTAACAACAGATATAAAAAAAGTTCCAAAGAAAAATCCAACATTTAAAGTACCCAAAATAACAAGTTTAAATATCCACTCTTTTGGAGGAAATGCAAAGGATATAGCTAAAAGTACTAAACCAGCCCCAATTCCTCTGACTGCTCCTAAAAGTACGGGGTTATGTGGTAGATAGTTTGTTGTAATGATATATGTTAAACCCCATAAAATGCCTGTTGTTGCAGCTGCTAATCTTGGATTCATAAAATACTTCCTTAAGATAAAAAAACAATGCTATCTAAACAAGTTAAATATATTTGTTTAGTTAACAAATCTTGGTATAAACTTTATATATAAAAGTTCGAAGATAAGTTCAATGGTTGTTTGTGTTACAAATATAAGTGCGATGATATGAGCATATTCGCTATTTACAGCATAAGCAAATGGTAAAATCACAAGCGAATTTCTAGTGGCTGAGCTAAAGCAAATCGCTCTTTTGTTTTCCACATTTAAGCCAAAAATCTTACTAACAAAAAAACCAACAAGTGGAGCAGACACTGAAAATGCTATAAAAATTGGCACAGCAACCAAAACGCTTTTAAAGTTTTCACTAATACTACTAAGTGCAAAAAGCATAACCACAAACAAAACAAAAGCTGTACTTATAACTGGAAAAAGAAGCAGGATGTCTTCACATTTTTTTACTAATTTTACTCTTTTGCTGAAAAATTGAATCAAAAAAGCTAAAAATAGAGGCAAAATTATAAACATTAAAAATGCTTCTAAAAAAGGTTCATATGAGAATTCGCCACTTAATCCAACAAAAAGTTTTAAGTAGACTGGAAGAAGTAGCATTTGAGCAAGTAAAAGTACAGGAGTTGTACTAAGAAGAAGTTTTGAGTTTGCTTTTGCTAAATGTGAAAATGTTACAACATAATCGATGCAAGGAGCAAGCAAAACAAACGCAATGGCAAATTTTATATAAAAAACATCTTGCACAAATAATAAAAGTATAAAAACCAAAATCGGTATAAAAACAAAGTTGGAAACAAGCAATGCAAATAAAAATCTGTAATTTTTTAGAGATTTATATATATCTTGTAGAGGAATTTGTAAAAATGTGACAAATATCATAAAAATCAGCGATAAATTGATAATTTGAGTCAAATCGCCCTCAAATGTAAATACGAATGCTGAAAAAATACCCAATATTACGCTGAAAAAATAGATAATAATTTGATTATTTTCTAAAATGTTTTTTAATTTTTCCATTATCTTCCTTTGAAAAAAAGCGATTATATCTTTTTACATGTAAAAAATTAGGATAAAAACTGTCGTTTTTCAAAAAATTTAATGGTAACTTTATACAAATTGCAGGACAATGTGCTTTTTTAAAGGCATTTTATGAAATTTTTAAAGAGCATTTGGTTTTTGTATTATGATGGATTTAAAAATATGAGAGTCGGCAAAAAGCTTTGGGCTATTATAGGCTTGAAGCTATTTATCATGTTTTTTATTTTGAAAATTTTCTTTTTTCCCGATGCTTTAGCATTGCAACAAGAAGAAAACAATAAAACAAAATCTGATGTTGTTTTAGAAAATTTTATAAATGCAAAATAATTTAAGGAGAATGACGTGGAAGGATTGACCGTAGAGATGGTAAACTGGTCGAGAGCTCAATTTGCTCTGACTGCGCTTTACCATTTTTTGTTTGTTCCATTAACGCTTGGCCTCTCGTTTATAGTTGCCATTATGAATACTATATATGTGAAAACTGGCGATGAAATGTGGAAAAAAATAACAAGGTTTTGGATGACACTTTTTGCGATTAACTTCGCAATTGGTGTAGCAACCGGAATTATTATGGAATTTGAGTTTGGCACAAACTGGTCAAATTACTCATGGTTTGTTGGTGATATCTTTGGAGCTCCGCTTGCTGTTGAAGGTATTTTAGCATTCTTCTTAGAATCAACATTTTTTGCTGTTATGTTTTTTGGTTGGGATAGAGTTAGCAAAAAATTTCACTTAGTTTCAACATGGCTAGTTGCGATTGGCTCAAATCTATCTGCATATTGGATTCTTGTTGCAAACGGTTGGATGCAATTTCCAACTGGAGTTACATTTAACCCTGAAACTGTAAGAAACGAGATGACAAGCTTCCTTGATGTTGCTCTCTCTCCTGTTGCTATCTCAAAGTTTTTACATACTATAAGTAGTGGTTATGTGATTGGTGCTCTTTTTGTCTGTGGTATCTCTGCTTGGTTTTTACTGAAAAAAAGACATGTCAAAGAGGCAAAACGCTCTATGGTAGTTGGAGCTAGCTTTGGTATCCTTGTTTCAATTTTTATCATAGTAAGTGGTGATGAGTCTGCTTACCAAGTTGCACAAAAACAACCAGTGAAACTAGCAGCCATGGAAGGACATTATCACGGACACGAGGAAGCTGGCATCGTAGCACTTGGCATTTTAAATCCTAAAAAAGAGATAAATAACAAAGAAGAGTCATTTCTGTTTAAAGCTGAAATCCCTTATGCTCTCTCATTTTTGGGATACCGTCAACTAAATGCTTATGTTCCAGGACTTGATGATTTAGTTTATGGAAATGAAAAGCAAAATATAGAAAGTGCACAAAGTAAGATTGAAAAAGGTTTGTTAGTAAGAGGTGCTTTGAATGACTTTAAACTTGCAAAAGAGAGTAAAGATGAAGCTAAAAAAGCTGAACTTACAACTTACATACAAGACAATATGAACTATCTTGGATACGGTTATCTTGATAAACCTGAAAGCATTGTTCCTCCTATAGCTTTAACTTTTTACACTTTTCACATAATGGTAGCACTTGGCTCATGGTTTGTAGTGCTTTTCTTTGTTGTGCTCTATCTATCAATGACAAACGATATATCAAAATTTAGAAAAGTTTTGTGGGTAACTTTGTTTACCATTCCTCTTGGTTACATTGCAGCCGAGTGTGGTTGGATAGTTGCTGAAGTTGGAAGACAGCCTTGGGCTATACAAGACTTGATGCCAGTTGGACTTGCGGCAACTTCGATAGCTGCTGGAAATATAAAAGTTTCTTTTACTATATTTGCCGTAATGTTTACAACTCTTTTAATCGCTGAGATAAAAATCATGTTAAGACAGATTAAAATCGGTTTTAATGAAGGAGCTCACTAATGTTTCATACATGGACTATTGAGAGTTTACAACTTTATTGGTGGGCGATAATCGCACTTCTTGGTGGTTTGTTTGCATTTATGACATTTGTTCAAGGCGGACAAACTCTTATAGATAAACTTGGTCGTAACGAAGAGGAAAAAACTATGATTATAGCCTCTTTGGGTCTAAAATGGGAGATAGGTTTTACCACTTTAGTTCTATTTGGTGGAGCTCTTTTTGCTGCTTTTCCTCTTTTTTACGCTACAAGTTTTGGTGGGGCTTACTGGGTTTGGCTTGGTATCTTATTTACTTTTGTTCTTCAAGCAGTCTCTTATGAGTTTAGAAAAAAAGAGAATAACTTTTTAGGACAAAAAACTTATGAAGTGTTCATGAAAATAAACGGCTGGCTTGGTGTTTTTCTAATAGGAGCAGCGCTTAGCACATTAGTAACAGGAGCTGATTATAAGTTAAATGATATGAATTTTGTTGTTTGGCAGTCACCTCTTCGTGGACTTGAAGCTCTTTTTGATTTTAGAAATTACTTCTTGCCTATAGCTTTGATATTTTTAGCTAGAATCTTGGCCGCAATGTATTTTATAAACAACATACATGTAAAAGATATTCAGGAAAGATGCAGAACTTTGATTTTAAGAGAGATGTTTATCTTTTTGCCATTCTTTTTAGCGTTTGTTGCAGTACTTTTGCTTACAAGCTCAAGAGTTTATGACCCAAATTTAGAAGTTATGAATATTGTAGAATTTGGATATTTAAAAAATCTTATATCAAATCCTGTGCTTTTAGTTTTGCTACTTGTTGGTGTTGTGCTTGTGCTTGTTTCATTTTTTATGATATACAAAAAAGTTGATACAAAGGCTATATTTTTTGGTGGAGTTGGAACTGTTTTAACGGTTACGATTGTGCTTTTCACACTTGGGGTTAATAACACTTCTTTTTATCCATCAAATGCAGATATTGACCATTCGCTAACTTTGCTTAGTGCAAGCTCAAGTCACTATACGCTCTCAACGATGGCTTATGTATCACTTCTTGTTCCTTTTGTTTTGGGTTATATCGTGATGGTTTGGAGAGCACTTGATAGACAAAAGATAACAAAAGATGGGTTTGATGCAAACGACCCGCACAATTATTAGGAGATAAAATGGAATACTTAAACTCTATCATTTGGCTTTTAGTTTGGCCGATTTTGATATACGCAACTTATGCTTTTGCAAAGTTAAATATTAAACAGATTGAAAAGTTGGAAAAACTTGAAGAGTTAGCAGGAGTAAAAAAAGAGGATTGTTAAAATCTTTACATGTAAAAGATACAAAATGTCTTTACATGTAAAAAACAGCATCATGTAGATATTTTATAAGCAAAGGAGTTTCATGGAAATTTTTAAGACGATTGTCTTTGTTATCGGGGCTCCTTTGCTTGTTATTTTTCTATTTTTTTTCGCAAGGTTTTATCTAAAACAGTTGCAAATAACAGATAAACTTGAAGATGTTATGGATGGATACGAGAAAGAGCGAAAAAGGAAGTGAGCCTTCTCTTAGGCTTTTTTCTTTTTACCTGAAATAAATAACCCTATTAAAATAATCAAAATACCAACTATATGGAAAGCATAAAGCTTTTCTCCTAAGAAGATTATAGACAAAATGGTTCCAAAAACTGGCATCAAATGTATAAATCCCCCAGCTCTAATAGAGCCAAATTTTACAACTGCCAATATATAAAAAATGTACGCAAGAACTGATGGCACTATACCAACATACAGCAAACTCAAAACAGAAGCCCTGCTCCAAATCGGCGCAAATCCCAAACTTGCTTCAAAGATAACAAAAGGAAGTAAAAACAGTAGCGCTATAGTGATTTGTGTTTCAAGCAAGCCTATTTGATTTATCTCACGTGGAAGTTCTCTAACCCAAAGCGTATAAAATGCCCAGCAAACCATCGCTAAAAAAACGATGATATCGCCTTTTGAAAAAGTTAATGTTAAAAGATTTGCAAAGTTTCCGTGTAAAATGATGACAAAAACGCCTATGAAAGATAGTGACATACCTATGATTTGGTTTTTAAAAGTTGTCTGTTTAAAAAACAATGCACCAAAAAGAATAATCAAGATAGGTATAAAAGAGTTTAACAAAATGGCGTTTATAGCGGTTGTAGAGTGAAGTCCAAGATATACAAGCGTGTTAAAGCCAGCTATGCCAAAAATCGCCATTTTTAAAACAAGCCATTTGTGTTTTATGTAAAGTTTATAATCTCTTTTTATATATTTGATTGCAAAAGGAAGCAAAACCAAAAAGGCGATGCTCCAGCGCCCAAACGATAAAGCAAGTGGCGGTATCTCGTCTCTTATGGCTCGGCCAACCACAAAATTGCCAGCCCAAAAAAGTGGAGGCAACACTAAAAACATAAACGAGAGAATATCTTTGTTATTTTTCATTGATTGTAAAAGCTTTTAAGAAATTTTAACCATTATATACAATGTCTTTAAAAGTAAACTGATTTTATTGATAAGAAATTTGTGAAGTTACGAAAATTAATAAGCCAGCTTTTTATAACTGGCTTTATTTGTCTATTTTAATGTTGCTATATATTGGCTTACTGCTTTTATCTCATCATCTGTGAGTTTTCCAACTTGGCCTTTCATAAGTGCTTTCATTTTGTGTCCATAAACACCATCTCTATACCCTTTGACCGCTTCTTCTATCTTTTCAGCACTCCAGCCTTGGATTATCGCATTTCCATTTGGCGGAAGCTTTTCTGCATTTTTGCCATGACAGGATACGCATCTTTTGTATATCGCTGCACCATCAGCTGCTAAAACAACTGATGATGAAGCAAAAACTAACATTAAACCTAAAACTACTGCTTTTTTCATTTTAATTATCTCCCTTCGATAACTGTTCTTGATCCATCTGAATGCTCTATTATAACCATTTCGCCAGGATTTGGTCTATTTATATATGTATGTTTTTTAACTTGGCGATTTGGCAGAGTTGGTTGAACGTATTGAATCTCTTGTTGCACATACTGTGTTTGTGGCTGAACATATTGAACCTGAGGTTGTACATACTGCACTTGCGGCTGAACGTATTGAACCTGAGGTTGTACATATTGAACTTGAGGTTGCGTTCTATAAACAACTCTATCATTTGCATAATTATTGCTTTTACCAGCATTTAAAAGAGCTGGCAACAATAAAGCGGCACTAGCACCAATTAGCACACCTTGCTCTTTTTTGCCCCATGCATTAGCATTTACTACTGAAAGCATCGCTATTACTGTAACTACCGCTACTGTTTTAATTGCTTTTTTCATTTTAAACTCCTTGTATTTTTTTACCAATCATAAAAAAGACTGTGTCTTCTATGATAAAAATTGTCTCTTGGACCAAAAGTCCCAAATGGTCTATCCCAACGATTACTATAGTGATATGGACTATACCAACCATTACCACGACCAAATCCATATGAGAAGCCAAAAGTTACTCTTGGCTCTTTTTTGTAATATCTCTCGTTTGTTGTCTCAATGTATTTTATAGTTGTAACTGGCTCTGTGTATACAGTTTGCGGAACTACAACATATCTAACAACTGGCTCAGAACCCACATTTATATACTCTACTTCTGGCTGCACATAAATTACTTCTGTTTCATTTATATCCACGCTTTTTTTAGAATTTGCCATATAGCCACTCATAAAAACGCCACCACTTGCACTAGTTTGCGCATTTGCTCCCATCAACAAAAACAGTGTTAAAGAACCGATAAAAGCTAAACCTTTTGTCTTCATGTCTAACCCTTTATATGTTAGTTTTTAAACTTTTTTAGTTATTTACATGTAACTATTTTAACTAAAAAGATTAAAATTAGAGAGACTTTAAACTCAACTCTTCTTAAATAAAATTTTATGATGAAATATTAAAACAAAAAAGTGAAGCAATCGTGAAATAGAAAAATTATCTTAATTTTCCAAAAACTTTGTATCTCTCCCAATAAATTTTATAGCCTCTTCTAGTTCTCTCTCGCTTAAATCAGAGGGCTCTTTTACCCCGTATTTCTCTAAAAGTCCTTCATAAATCAAGCTTTTTTCTGCCATCGGATGCATAAGATAATCTTTTATAGCCATTTTAACTGCTAGTTCTGAGCTAAAAACCATCAAATATCTATAAAAAAACTTATCTATCCCAACGTCAAGTTCTTTATGGCAAGAGACACAATTCTTCTCATAAATAGTTGCATCTTGCGCATTTGCATGTAAACAAAAAAATGATAAAACTACCAAGATACACTTACGCATGTTGCCTCTTTGTTTGAAGTTACCTCTATCTTTAAACCGTACTCTTTTGCTATCATCCCAACAATGCTAAGCCCTATACCAAATCCACCAACGTTTGAGTTAAATCTAGTGTATCGCTCAAACATTTTTTCTATATTTTCTTTTGATATGGTTGCTCCGGAGTTTATAACATAAAGGCTATTTTTTGATAGTTTTACCTCTAAAACCCCTTGTTGTTTGTTGTATTTTATAGCGTTTGAAAGAAGATTGTCGATGAGTTTTGTGAGTCTGTTTTTATCGATAAAAAGAGTTATATTTTCTTCTATTTGCTTCTTTACATGTAAAGATTTATTTTCACAAAGAATCGAGAAAAACTCCAATCTCTCTTTTAAAATTTCAGATACATTAACACTCTCATCTTGCGTTAAAACCTTGTGTCCAAGAGTGAGATAAGTTAAGTCTTGATAAATACTTGAGATTGTTTTTGCAGCGATGTCTATGCGTTTCAATCTTTTTGCATTTTTTTCATCTAACTTTTCAAGGTTTATAAGTTCTATATTGTTTGCAATAGTAGAAATTGGTGTATTTAACTCGTGCGTTGTGTCTTTTATAAATCTATCAAGAACTTCTATCGTGTTTTTCATAGGTTTAAGCAAAAGTTGGAGCAAGAAAAAACCAAACACAAAAAGTATGCCAAACGCAACCACTTCATAAATAAGCAGTGTCTTTAAAATCTCCATTTTCCAAAGCTTGTCGCTTTCAACCTCTATAACAACATATCTTGCACCCAAGTAATAAGACTCTGGCTCTTTTATAAAGTGAATATATCCGTCAATCTCATCGATAACGCCGTTTAAATCTTGTGGCTTTTTTTTTGAGTGTTGAAAAGATTTCTCTCTCGTCACTGTCAAAAATAGCTGAATTATACTTATCGCTTCTTGGATAGATGTTGTCATCATCAAAATTTAGTTGCAAGTTTTTGATATTTTGGATTTGCTTGTTTGCTAACTCGTTTAATTCTATACGTTTTTCTTGGAGCATAACATTTCTTTGAAAGGAAAAATATAAAGATCCCAATATAAAAAGTATGAGCGCACAAAGCCCCATATAAAGGACAAGAAAGGCGATTAGCGTCTTTTTTTCACTGCGCCCTAAGTTGGTATCCCAGCTTTTTGAAACTGACAATGCTTTCCTTTCCTAAGATTTTGCGCAAATTTTTTATATATGTTCTAACTGACTCTTCGCTTGGTGCTTCATCAAAATCCCATAAAGTGCTCATGATAAGCTCATGAGGAGTTATCTCATCTTTTCTCTTTAACAGCAAAGAGAGAAGTTTTGCCTCTTTAGCTTGCAATATAACCTTTTGGTTATTTTGAAAAAGTGTAAGTGAATTTGCATCAAAACTGCAATTTTGGGTGATTTTTATCTTCTCATCTTTTACATGTAAAAACTGTCTTTTAAGCAGAGTTTCTACTCGCAAAAGCAACTCTTTTAGAGCAAATGGCTTTTTTAGATAATCATCACAACCACTCTCATAACCCTCTTCTAAATCATCCATGCCATTTAGTGAAGTTACAAAGATAGCAGGAGTTTGGTTGCCACTTTCTCTCAACTCTTTTAAGAGTTTAAACCCGTTTATATCAGGAACGTTTACATCCAAAATAAGTAAATCAAAACTGTTTTCATAGATAATGCTAAAAGCTTCTTCGCCATTTGTTGCAGATTTTACCTCAAAACCACACTCTTCTAAAAATTCGCATATTGTTTCATTTAAACTTTTATCATCTTCTAAAAGAAAGAGTTTTGCTCTCATCTTTTGCTTCTTTCTTGAATATTTTTTTGATATTGATTTTTTTGATTTGGATTCATTTGTGGCACTCTTTTTCTAAGTTCATCTTCAAATTTTCTCTTTTCATCCTGCTTTACATATCCCATCATAGCAATCAACTCTTGCGTGCTCATGGAACTAAAATCTGTCTTAGCAAACACGGGTGAAGTGAACATAAAAACTAAAAATAGAGTGGCGATTTTTTTCACGATATATCCTTAATTCTTTGCTTGGCATTTTATCAAACAAAGGCTAAACTTACTCATTTTACAATTTTTGTGTGAAGAGAATGTGAAGTGGGATTAAAGTGGGATTTATATAAAAAAGTTATCATTTTAACTATTTTAAAATTTAAAGAAGCCCTAATGAGTAAAGATTTTAAGAAGGTTTTGAAGATTCTTTTGCCAATTTGTCTGTTGCTTATTTTGGCAAATTTTATAGTGAAATACTACTCTTTTGAAAACAAGGTCGAGAGAGATTACAGCAAAGCCCAAAAATATTTAAAAGAAAACAATATAGATTTAGCCATAGTGCATTTTAAAGAGGTTTGTGCTTACAATCACAAAGATTCATGCGATAACCTCGATAAATTGCGTGAGAAAAAAGAAAAAGAGTTTTTAAAACAAGCTTTTTAGGCTTTACATGTAAAGCCTAAAAGATATTAAATTATCTCTTCGTATAACTCTTTTGTGCTTTTCATTGGACATAAATCTCCGCACATAGTACAAACGTCTCCATCAAGTGGCTTTGAAGATTCTCTGTATTCTGTTGCTTTTTTTGTATCTATAGCTAAGCTTAACATACTTTTCCAATCAAGTTCACCTCTTGCTTTACTCATCTTATGATCCCATTCAATTGCACCTTTCACACCTTTTGCAATGTCAGCTGCATGAGCTGCTATTTTTGTAGCTATAAGTCCTTCTTTTACATCATTTAAATCTGGCAATCTTAAATGTTCAGCAGGAGTTACATAGCATAAAAAATCAGCCCCAGCACTTGCCGCAAGCGCTCCTCCAATGGCTGAAGTTATGTGGTCATATCCAGGAGCAATATCCGTTACAAGTGGTCCTAAAACATAAAATGGGGCATTATGACAAAGTTTTTTCTCTTACTGGATGTTAGTTACAATCTCATTTAATGGCACATGTCCTGGGCCTTCTATCATAACTTGTACATTTTCCTTCCATGCCGCTTTTGTTAGTTCACCTAAAAATATCAACTCTTGGATTTGAGGAGCATCTGTTGCATCCTTTAAGCTTCCTGGACGCAAACCATCTCCTAAACTTAGAGTCACGTCATATTTTTTGCAAATCTCTAAAAGTCTTCCAAAGTCTTCATAAAATGGGTTTTCTTTGTCATTTTCCCTCATCCAGCGATAAAGTATAGAACCGCCACGACTAACAATCTTTGTTAGCCTTGGATTTTTATCAACCCTAAGAGCCGCTACTCTTGTAAGCCCTGCGTGAATAGTTACAAAATCAATCCCATCTTTTGCATGCTCTTCAACAACTTCAAACAAATCATCAGCCGTCATCTTTTTTATCTCTTTACCATATTTTGCAACTGCATCATACATAGGAACGGTTCCAAGCATAACATCACTTACGCTAACAAGTTTTTTGCGAAATGTTTTTGTATGTCCAAAAGTGCTTAAATCCATAATGGCATCAGTTTTGTACTCTAGCGCTAACCTAACCTTTTCTAACTCAAGCTCAGGACTATACTTGTCTTCTGAAACTCCGATGTTTACATTTACCTTTGTTTTTAAGCCTTCACCAACTGCGATACCACGAAGATTTTTATGGTTTTTATTTGCTGGGATGACGATATGCCCTTTTGACATTTTTGCTAACAACTCATCTTTTGTTATAGCTTCATCTTTTAAAACATCTTGCATCTCTTTTGTGAAAATGCCTTTTTTTGCCGCATCCATCTGTGTTGTGTACATAACTTTATCCTTACATGTAAAATTGTAAAGATAGTGTTTTGGTGTATAAAAAGAAGTTTGTCGTTGCTTTCTTACGCTGGCATTATCCAATTCAGGTTACAAGGATCAAAGAATCACATTCTTTATCTCAGCTGGTTAAACCAGCACTCCTAGCACTAACTTTAAGTTTTGTGATTTTACACGCTTTTTTAAAAGATTACAAGGTTTACATGTAAAGGTTTATCTTTTCTTTGTCCTTGTGAAGTTGCTAAGGGCTATCGCTATCCATCTTGTATCTGGGTTTATCTCTAAAATAAGCTTTATAATCATAGTAAGAGGAACTGCCAAAAACATACCAATTGGTCCTAAAACCCAACCCCAAAATATAAGCGAGAGCAAAACTACAAGTGCAGAAATGCCCATGCCATGCCCTAAAAATCTTGGTTCTATGATATTTCCAATAGCTATATTTATAAAAAGGTAAACTCCACTCACTGCAAAAACCATGCCTAAACTATGTTCTATAAATGTCATAATGATTGGAGCGATTGCTGCTATGATGGAACCAACAACAGGTATAAAATTTAAAAAAAATGCTGTTATTCCCCAAAATATAGCATTTTCAATGCCAAGAAGTGCTAAAGCAACTCCAACAAAAAGTCCTGTTATGGCTGATGCTGTCGTTCTTATAGCTAAAAACTTTTTTAGGTTTTGTATAAAACTATCTAGAGTTTTTGCCTCTTTTGTCCCACGCCCTAAAATAACTCTTGTTTTATCTCCAAGACTTGTTGTTTCAAAAAGTATAAATGCAACCATCAAAAATATCATGAACGAGCCAGAGAGTATTTTGCTAAAAGAGAGTAAAAATCCCCTCATAACATTTATGATATAACTTGGCTGAAACTCTGTTGGCATATCGGCCTTTGGATTAAACTCTATATCTTTTGAAGCCAAAAAAATGGAAACTTGCTCCATTAGTAAATTTAACTTTACTTGGAAAATGTGAAGTTTTGAAGCGAAGTTGTTTAGAGCATTCCACGTTATAATCATAGCAATACTCAAAAAAGCAACAACAACTATAGTAACGATAAAAAAAGCAAAAATTCTTCTAAGTCCAAGTTTTTCTAACCAAAAAACTGCAGGAGCACTCATAACTGCTATAAAAATTGCAAGCAAAAATGGAGAAATGATGGATTGGGCGGATTTTACCCCTGCTATAACTATAACAAAGGCAGCAGCATAAAGCAAAAAGCCACTCTTCTCACCCAAAATCTTTCTACTCACATACTGCCTTTTTTAGCCATAAGTTTAACTCACTATTCATATCTTTTAATGCTTCATTGAAAGCCAAAACCGCACCCTTTGCATTTAAGGAAGGTGTATCTTTTTTTATTAAAATCTCTTTGTTTACTACTACTTCTCTGGTCTTAGTATCTATAAGAGTAAAAATAATGCCAAAATTTACAAAAGAGTTTTCATCTTTTATCTTTTGTTCAAACAAAAAGACATTGCTATCGAGCAAATATCCATCTTTGTTTGCAAAATTGCCTTGTGTGACTGAACTAAAAATATTTGAATTTGTCAGGTTATAAACAAAAGCTCTTCTTATAGAAAGCGCTGGTAATTCTGCCCAGTAACTAGCAGAGTATGGTTGAAACTCACCATCAAATCTTGAATAGTATATCTTTGTGTCATGTATACCCAAAACTCCCTTTGGCATTGAAATGCTTATACTTCTATTTGAGCAAACCTGTGTTACTTCTTTGGCTCCTAAAGTATCTATAGCAAGATTATAAGTGTTTATAGTTTCGACATTTGGCTTTATTGCACAACCTGCAAAAATTAGTATAAAAATAGTAAAAACAGTTACATGTAAAGCTTTCATTTATTCTCCTGGTCCTGGCTCTATTTTGCCAGATTTAAATAGTATATCCGAAGGACTTTGGTTGAAGTTTTCCACGGCTTGTCTCAACTGCCAGATTAATACTCCAGCCTCATCTGCCATGTTTTTTAGTGGTATTAGATTGTACTCTATGATGGTATCAAGATCAAATTTTCCACCTTCAACTTTTGTGTCTATATTTTTAACCAAAGTATCAACAGAAGTTGCAGTATTTTTTATAGAAACTGACATTTGCGTTAATTCATTTGCAGCAACTTTTAGAGAGTCTTCTAACTCTATAGCGTTTTTAAATACATGATCAAGAGTGTCAACTCTTTTGTCTAAATCTCTTGCTGTATCAGCTAGTGAGCTTGTTATGTCAGCAACATTTGCCAAGATTTTATCGATATTTTCTATATTTTCTTGTCTCATGAGACTATTTATCTGCGTGATAACATCACTGGTTTTATCCATGATAGTAGTTAAACTTTTGTCAACTCTCTCTAAGATTGACGTGGAAGATTGTATGACGCCGTACTTTTCTGGATCATCCGAAGTTTTTAAAATAGTAGCATTTTGAGTTCCACCGCTTAATTGCACAAAGCTCAGTCCCGTGATGCCTTGAAGTTGTATGCTCGCTCTTGTATCTTCTTTGATTGGAACATCAGATCTTATCTTCACGATTATACTAACCTCTTCGGAGTTTTTTTCATTTAGCATTAGCTTTGAAACTTCACCAACTGTTATACCATTTACCTTTACTGCTGCTTTTTCATTTAGCCCAGCAACAGAATCTTTGGTGTCAATCCTGTAAAAGTTGTATGTTACATCATCGGCGTATTTTTGCATCCAAACAAAAGCTCCAAGTATCCCCAAAAAGAATACAAAAACAAAAATTCCAACCAGTGTATAATTACTTTTTTGCTCCATTTTCTACTCCAAAAAATCTTTATATGCATCCTGTGGATTTGCAACCATCTGTGCATACGTTCCATAAAAAACAATCTTTGAATTTGAGATTATTATAAACCTGTCTAAAACATTTTTTATGCTATCTTTGTCATGCGTTACCATAACAACGCTAAGTCCAAGTGATTTTTGCAAGGTAACTATAAGCTCATCAAAAGCACGAGAACTCTTTGGATCGAGCCCTGACGTTGGCTCATCTAAAAATAGAAGTTTAGGATCAAGCACTAATGCTCTTGCAAGCCCAGCTCTTTTTTTCATACCGCCACTAAGTTCACTTGGATTTAGATTTATAGACTTTCTTGGAAGTCCAACCATATCTATCTTCATCATGGCGATTTCTCTTGCTAACTCTCTACTTATATCCGTGTATTCTAAAATCGGAATCATTACATTTTCTAAAAGCGTGAGAGAGCTAAACAGTGCACCAAATTGAAACAAAACACCCCATGATTTACGAAGCTCTTCGGCATCTTTTGTATTTAGATTGTTTACGTCATAACCGTTTACATGTAAACTTCCGCCACTTATTTTTTGCAATAGAATCATCTATTTTATAAGTTTACTTTTACCACTGCCGATTCCACATAAAAGTCCAAAAATCTCACCTTTTTTTATAGAAAAGGAGATTTTGTCATGAACTATGTTTTTGCCAAAACTTGTACTTAAATCTTTTGCTTCGATGATAGCCATATTAAAGTCCAACTTGTGTAAAAAATACAGACATCAAAGCATCAAAAGCTATAACCCAAAAGATGGCATTTACAACACTCATGGTTGTGTATTTTCCAACGTTTTGAGTATTTCCTGTTATCATGAAGCCTCTAAAACAACCAATACTTGCGATTATCCAACCAAAAAATGGAGCTTTTGCAAGTCCAATAATGATGTGTTTTATATCAACACTCTCTTGAAATCTATCTAAAAACTCGCCATAACTAATGCCAAGTTGAAATTTTGCAACAATCATCCCACCAAAAACAGAAACAACATCCGCAAAAAATACCAATAGCGGAAGTACCAAAATAAGTGCATAAGTTCTTGGAAGTATTATAAAATCCCACAAAGAAAATCCCATGGTTTTCATCGCATCAATCTCTTCGGTAATATTCATAACACCTATCTCAGCAGTAAAAGCCGAAGCACTTCTACCTGCTATAACGATAGCGACTATTAAAGGAGCAAGCTCTCTTGTTGCGGCAACACCAATAAAATCTATGATAAATATATTTGCACCAAACTGCCTAAGCAGGGTTGCCCCTTGAAAAGCTATAACTATACCTATCAAAAACGATGTGATAGCAATGATAAGCAGAGCGTTTATACCAGTTTGCTGTATGTGATAAGTGATGGCGTTTAATCTTAATCTTTTCAGGTTGAAAATATTTGTGAACATCGACACAAACATCTCTCCGACAAAGGATAGAAAGCTCAAAAATATTTTAAATGCATAAACGGTTGTAAAGCCGATTTTATAAAAGAAGTTGCTTGGGTTTAGAAAGCTTGTTTTATCTTCTTTTGGAAAGTCATAAGTGTGTGATTTGCAAAGGTTTAAAAATGTCTCTAAGTTTGATTTTAAGCCATATATCTCAACACTGCTTTTTTCTTCTTCGAAAGACTTTTTACATGCAAGAAGTAGCATCGAGCCTGCGCTATCTATGGATGTAACATTTTCTAAGTTAAAGGTAATATGTTGTGGGAGTTTTTGTTTGAATCTATCTTTTATACTATCGTCTATTTTTTTAACATTTTTTGTTATAAAATCACCACAAATAGTTATTGTTGTGCTGTTTTCATTGTCAAGAAAAGATATATCAAAATCTGCATTCATAACAAAATCCATTTACAAAGTTTTAAAATTTTATCATAACTACTTAAATTCTAGCAACTAAGAATTTATAATGTAATACAAATTACACATTTTACAGAAGAATATCTATTTTGTCAACTTTTGTTTTTACATGTAAAGAGTTTGATTGCAAACTTTTAGCTATAAAACTTTCTTTGATAACGAAAAAACTTTACATCAAACTTTTAAAAAATAGATGTTGATACTAAAATTTATTATTGTTTCTATTGACTTGTAACCATTGTTACAATATAATTGTTCAAAATAAATCAAAGGAAAGTTATGATTCCTCAAAATTGGCTACTACTTACATATAAAGTGCCTTCTGAGCCATCAAAAAAACGTATCGCTCTTTGGAGAAAACTTAAAGGTATGGGAGCTGTTTATCTTCAAAATGGTGTTTGTTTGCTTCCCAAAAATGATGAATATACACGCAGTTTAAAGATAATAGAAAATGAGATTAGTGAGATGGGTGGCGATTCTGTTCTTCTTGAAACAATTGCTCTAAATAAAGCCCAAGAAGACAAGGTTGTAGCAAGATTTAAAGCTGATAGAGATGATGAATACAATGAATTTTTAGATAAATGTAAAGATTTTGAGGCAGAAATAGCCAAAGAGACCGCAAATAACCATTTTACTTACGCAGAATTAGAAGAAAATGATGTAGATTTTAAAAAATTGAAAAAATGGTTAGATAAAATTTCTAAGCTTGATTTTTATGTGGCCTCTTTAGCAGTGGATGCTTATAAACAGTTAGAAATATGCGAAGAGTTGTTAGACGAGTACGCTCACAAAGTTTTTAATGCGCATGATGAAAATCAATAACAAAATTTATAAAATTATGAGTAATACAGTGCAAAATTGTTATTTAGAGCTTATGAAAAACACTCAAAAACGGGGAATCAAATGAATATAGAAAGTATCATCAATAACATAAAACAAAGAGTATATATCGAAACTGGTACTTATCTTGCAGATAAAGAAATAGCTAGTTTATTGAAAATCAACCCAACATATTTGTGCTTGTGTAAAAGCAAAATAACAATTCCCTATCAAAAGATATTTAAATTGTGTCTTGATAAAAATTGGGATTTAAATGAGATTTTTTTAGGAAAAGCGCAAAACGAGATAGGCACTAAAAGTAATCAAACCTCTACTTTATCTTCCGATAGAGAGATAGTATTTAGTGGTGAAGATATACGAAATATAAAAATTATTTTTAGTTAAACATAACAAACCACAAATAAAATTCTACTTTTCAAATAGATAAATCCTTTTTACTTAATCTTAATTCTCTTACAACATTTTTAATTTTATCTTATTGATTTTGCCGTATTTCTTACTATGTAATATTTTAAAAATTTTAATAGTTTTCTAATGATTTGGCAGTAAAGTTCCTTGTTTTAAATATTTGGGTCAATTGTAAATATTAGCATATTGTGGCTTTATTTGGTGATGTAAATCCATTTTGTAAATTTACATAGTATTTGACACAAAAAAGATAAAACAAGCAGTAAGTAATGTGAAATATTTTATTAAGTTATTATTTTTAATGCCTCCTAAATTGTATGAAATGAAAAATATTTAGCTTGGTAAACAATACTCTTTGCGGCAACAAGACATTTGTTTATTTGCTAATATTTTTTATGGGACAACACCCCAAAAGCCCATAAAAATATTTACATTACGGCTGCTGATTATTTTTAGAATTAAGTTTGTTGTGATTTGCCGCAAGAGACATTATTTCAGCATATTGTTATTGTGAAGATACATGCTGTGGTGAAATTTCAACATACTCCCATAAAACACCACAAACATATAAAACAATAAAGAAGGATATATGGAAGCATTTTTATTAACTGCATTAAAAGATTTTGGTTATATCATCTTGTTTTTTTGGTGCATGATGGAGGGTGAAATAGCACTAATCATGGGTGGTATTTTATCTCATACTGGGGACATGTACTTGCCACTTGCTATTTTCATAGCTGCCATTGGTGGCTTTATCGGCGATCAAGTCTATTTTTATATTGGTAGATTTAACAAAAGAAATATTCAAAAGAAACTGAAAAAGCAACGTAGAAAATTTGCAATAGCATATATTTTACTCAATAAATACGGCTGGCCTTTAATCTTCTTGCAACGTTACATGTATGGACTTCGCACAGTGATACCAATGGCTATTGGCACAACAAGATACAGTGCAAGAAAATTTGCCTTAATCAATTTGTTTAGTGCATTCACATGGTCTATATCAATTATGAGCTTAGCCTATTTCTTTGGAGAAAGTTTGATAAACTTACTAAATTTTGCTAAACATAATTGGTATTTTATTGTACCAATTATCATGCTGTTGCTAGCTGCCATGTTGATGATATTTAAAAATATAGAAAAAAAGCTATATAAAACTAATGCATCTAAATCACAATATCAAAAGATATCAATCTAGAATAAATTTTAGTTTTGTAATAACTTTTTGGCTTCATCATATCCAAGCTGAAACAGTTTGTCTATGCCTTTAAGTTTTAAAATATTGTGCTTTGTAAGATTATCTGATGTGAGATAGTAATCACATTTTTGAATTTTTTCATTAAAACCACCCATATACCATGCTAAAAATCCAACTCTTATTATTTTGAATTGTTTTTTAGTATAAACATTTGGATGAAGATTTACCCCAAGTATTTTGTATTTTGAATCTTTTAATGGAAGAATTGGAAAGTTATCAATCACTCCACCATCGATGTGCATTTCATCGTTAATTAGTACAGGAGAAAATACTGGATATAGCGAACCAGATGCGCAAACCAATGCTCTTATATCACCGCTGTTATGATAAGTAACTTCACCTTTTTGCAAATTTGTTGTTGTTACATGTAGTGGTTTTGGTAAATCCTCTATATTTTTATAATCATGGATAAGTTCGTTAAAAATTGGATTGTTAAAATCAAATCTAAATAATGAGCCTTTTAGCAAATTTGTCTTCATAGCTTTTTTAAACTTGCCTTGTGCAAAAAATTCAAAAATACTAATTGGACTACTTCCAGCAAGGTAAGCAGCTCCAAGAATTGCACCTATACTGCTTCCGCTAATCTCTTTAACTTCTATTTTTAATTCATCAAGTGCTTGAAGAACTCCTAGATGAAATGCTCCTCTTGCAGCACCACCACTTAAAACCAAAGATACCTCTTTTGTTGTTTGCATTTATTTTTTCCTATAATGAATATTTTTAATACTCTAGTGATTTTTTGAGTATTTCGCCTTAAATAACTACTCATAAATGTAAAATATATAATGAGATTATTAGAAAAAGATTAATTTCTCACATTTCAATACAATAATCTTAATATTTTACTAATGATTCAATGTTAGAATTAAAGGTTCTTGCTAAATGAACTAAGGCTTTACATGTAAAAAACTTACATGTAAAGTATCTATGTATTTACCAAGCAATATTAATATTTTGAAAATTTTTTAAGGGATGATTTGAATGTTTAGTAAATTAAAAGAGAAGTTACATGTAAAAAGTAGCACACTTATAGTTATTTTAACACTATATTTTGGATTTGTGTTAAATGTTAGTTTTTGTGGAGTCAAGCTATAAATTTAGTTAATATAACGAGTTTTAGTGTTGCCTTGTTTGCTTTTTCACTTCTGTTTTTTATACTTGTACCAATTTACTTAGTTTTTAACTTAACGGTTGTTCCATACTTTACAAAACCATTTATAATCACTCTTCTTTTGATTTCAAGCTGTACCAACTTTTTAATGTATAAGTTTGGTATATATAGATTCAAGTATGGTAAGAAATCTATTTGAAACAAATACAAGAGAAGCACTTGATTTTTTTACCATATCTTCTATTTTAAACTTTTTAGTATTTGGGCTTTTACCTGCAACTCTGCTTTTTTTTACAAAGATAGAGTACAAACCATTTTTTAAAGAGTTCAAACAAAGAGTTTTACTCTCTTTAGCTTCAGTAATTGTCTTAGGTATTTTTGCTGCAACTTCATATAAAGAGTATGCAGCTTTTGGTAGAAACAATAAAAAAATCACTAAACTTATAAATACAGGAAATTATCTAAATGCAACATATAAGTTTTTAAGAGAAAAAGCAAAGGCAAACAGAACTTTTACAAATCTTGATGACAGTGCAGAGTTTTTACCATACGAAGATGATATGCCAACTCTTATAGTTATGATTATAGGTGAAACTGCAAGAGCAAAGAGTTTCTCTTTATATGGATATGAGAGAGAAACAAACCCACTTTTGAAAAATCAAGATTTGGCTATATTTAAAGATACAAGTTCATGTGGAACAGCAACAGCGGTCTCTCTTCCTTGTCTTTTTTCAGATAAAAAAAGAGTTGACTTTAACGTTGATGATGCAAAGTATTCAGAAAACTTAGTAGATTTAGCAAAGAATGCTGGTTATGATGTTATTTGGCTTGAAAATGATGATGGATGTAAAGGTGTTTGTGATAGAGTTTATACTGAAACCATGATACAAAAAAATGATCCAAAGTATTGCGATGGAAGATACTGCAAAGATGAGGTTATGACAGTTGATTTAGATGAGAGAATATCAAACATCACAAAAGATACTCTTCTTGTCATACACACTATGGGAAGTCATGGACCAACATACTATAGAAGATATCCAGATGAGTTTAAAAAGTTCACTCCAACTTGTGATACTGCAGAGATTCAAACTTGTACAAATGAGCAAATTGTAAATACATATGACAATACTATACTTTACACAGATTTTATAATCTCAAGCATTATAGATAAAGTAAAGAAATACAAAAACTATGAGTCTGGCGTATTTTATGTATCAGACCACGGAGAATCTTTGGGAGAAAATGGTGCATACTTACATGGATTTCCATACAAGTTTGCTCCAGATGAACAGATAAAAGTTCCAATGATTATGTGGATGAGTAAAGCTATGCAAAAGTATGACTATGTTGATTATGATTGCCTAAAAGCAAATGCACAAACAAAACCAGTCTCACATGACAACATCTTTCACTCATTTGTTGGACTTCTTGAAATTGAGAGTAAAACATACGATGAAAGTCTTGATATGTTTTTAGAGTGTAGAACAAAACCACTATTTAGTGAATACAAAAAGTAATAATCTTTACATGTAAACTCTTTTACATGTAAAAGTGCTAAAAGAGTTTAAAAATTTTGTAACTATACATCAATAAAAAATTTGTATAGTTACTGCTATATATCTTTTACTTAACAATCTTTATAAAACTAATAATTGCTATTTAAAAAAGTTTTTTATTAAAATTCAACCTTCTTAAAATCCCTAAGTTTAGCCCTTGACAAGCTTGTTTAAATATATTAAAATCTTGATTTCAATTAGCCTTAGTTGATAATAATTTTTATTATTAGAAACTATAATTTATGTTTATATTTATAATAATTATACACATAACTTCATAGTTTATTGAGTGCTAAAAAGAAATTCTTTTCCTAAAACGGAGGAAACAATGACAAAAAAATGCTTAATGTTTTTGGCTTCGGTCATTTGTGTATCAAATTTTGCTTTTGCAGACGATAAAAGTACTGCAAAAAATACAAAAGATGAAGGTGTAGTAAATATTTATACTGCTAGACATTACGAATCTGATAAAGCATTATATGCTTTATTTAAAGAAAAAACAGGAATTCAAGTAAATGTTGTAAGCGCTGGTGCTCCAGAACTTATTGAAAGAATTAAACGCGAAGGCGAATCAACATCGGCTGATATCTTTATAACTGTTGATGGCGGTGTTTTATATACTGCAAAAACTGCTGGCATTTTACAGCCTATAGATTCCAAAAAGATACTAGAAAATGTTCCTTCAAACTTAAGAGATAAAGATAATATGTGGGTTGGCGTTACAAGTCGCGCTCGTGTTATAGTTTACTCTTTAGATAGAGTGAAACCTGAACAATTATCTACATATGAGGATTTAGCAAACCCAAAATGGAAAGGCAAAGTTGTAGCTAGACCATCTTCATCTATGTACGACCAATCTCTACTTGCCTCTTTGATAACCTTTGATGGCGAAGCAAATGCTCTTTCTTGGGTAAAAGGAGTTGTAAATAATTTTGCAAGACCTCCTAAAGGAAACGATAGAGGACAAGCTGTAGATATAGTTGCTGGTGTTGCAGATGTTGCACTGATGAATACATACTACATTGGTCAAATGTTAAATTCTAAAAATCCAGAAGAAGTTGCTGTAGCAAAAAAAATAGGCATATTTTTTCCAAATCAAGCTACAACAGGAACTCACATTAATCTAAGTGGTGCTGGTTTAACAAAATATGCAAAAAACAGAGAAAATGCTATAAAATTTATCGATTTTCTTACATCCAAGCAAGCTCAAGAGATGATATCTGTAGCAAACTATGAATATCCAGTAAATCCTGAAGCTAAACAACATCCAACGCTTGAAAGCTGGGGTAAATTTAAAATACAAAATATAGATTTTTCTGAATTTGGAATTAATAATGCGCGAGCTATACAATTATTTGCTGAAGGTAATTGGAAATAGTGAATTTTTTAAAGTGTAGTCCACTAGGACACAATAAATGTTCTATTGGGCGACGCTTTTCTTTTAACGGTTGGCTAGTTTTACGTGCAATATCTGTTATTGGCGTTATACTGCCTTTTGTTGCGCTTTTACGAGGAGTATTTTCTTCTGATGACAAATACTGGAAATATGTTAAAGAAAATCTACTTGGAACATACTTTACAGAAACATTATTGCTAACTGTTTGTGGTGGTATTGGTGCTTTTTTGTTAGGTATTTTGTTAGCATGGTTTATAAGTATTTATGATTTTCCCGGTAAAAAATTTTTTAGAGTTGCCCTTGTTTTACCCTTGGCTATTCCTCCTTACATAGCAGCATATACCTACGAAGGACTACTTGGTTATACAGGAATAGTTCAAAAAATCTTTCGAAATTACTTTGATGTAAATCTCTCAAGCCTTACGTTACTTATACCTGCTCAGGCTTGGGCGGTTTGGATATTTTGCATAACACTTTTTCCATATGTATATATATTTGTCATCTCTTCTTTAAAAAATCAAAGTGCTTCGATTTTTGAAAACGCTTTACTTTTAGGAGGAGGTAGAACTAGACTATTTTTAAAGGTTGGATTTCCTCTTTTAAGGCCTGCTGCGGTTGCTGGTGTTGTGCTTGTTTGCTTAGAGATATTAAACGATTTCGGTGTTGCAAAGTTTTACGGTCTTAATACTTTTGCAACTGCAATATTTACTTCATGGTTTGGCATGGGCGATATTGATACGGCTATAAAATTGGCAATTATTCTACTTATCATAGTTTGCATTATACTTTTTGCAAGAAGAGCTTTATATAATGCAAAAAAATATCAAATTGTTTCAAGTAAGGAAAAACCTTTACTGCCAATCAAGGCAAAAGGGTTGCATAAAATTGCAATAATTTTATTGTGCTGTTTTGTTTGTTTTTTAGGATTTATTGCCCCTCTTATACAAATGCTATATTGGCTGACATTTAGCTGGCGTACAGCTTTAAATACAGAGTTGTATAATGCCTTATTGTATACAATCTATATCTCATTTGTGGCAACCTTTGTAATCATAATTTTTGCAACTGCAAATGCAAATGCCAGTAGATTGTTTGGAGGAAAATACTCTTCCATTTTTGTTCAAATAACTACGATAGGTTATTCAGTACCATCATCAGTGCTTGCCATAGGAGTAATTAGTCTATTTGTAAGTATAGATAATTTAGCGGTAAATATATTTACAAATTTACCAACAAGATTTATTAGTATGACTAGTATTCTTCTTGCATTTGCATATTGTATAAGATTTTTTAGCATCGGTTACAATGGCATAGAAGCAGGTTTTGCCAAAAATGGCATGGTTTACACCGAAGTTTCACGTACACTTGGCAGAAGCGTTACTAAAACATTTTTTCTTGTAAATTTGCCAATGATTTTTCCAGCAATCATAAGCGCTTCTGCCCTAGTCTTCATTGATATATTAAAAGAGTTGCCTCTTGGCATGATGCTTCGACCATTTAACACAGAAACTCTTGGAACAACTGTATACCATTATGCAAACAATGAAGTATTGGAAAATACAGCTCTGCCTTCTTTGTGTATAGTTTTAGTGGGAGCTATATTTATTATTTTTGTACAAATTATAGAAAACAAAAAGGGAAAGAATGTTTTTAGAAATTAATTCATTATATTTCACCTACTTAAATAAAAGTAGTCAATGGATTATAGAAGACTATAGCCTTAAAGTAAACTCTGGCGAATGCGTAGGAATTGCTGGTCAAAGCGGAAAAGGCAAAAGCACACTGTTGAGGCTAATTGCTGGTTTGGAAAAACCAAATGATGGAAATATAAGTATTGATGGAAAAATCGTTAGTAGTAAAAATATCAACATTGCACCAGAAAAACGACATGTTGGAATGATATTTCAAGACTATGGGTTATTCCCTCATATGAGTGTTGCAAAAAATATAGCTTATGGACTTTACTATATGAATAAAAATGAGAGAAAACTCAGAGTAGAAACCATGCTTGAGTTGATACAGATGAAACACTTAGCTAATCGCTACCCTTTTGAAATAAGCGGAGGTCAACAACAAAGAGTTGCTATTGCAAGAGCACTTGCACCATCTCCAAAGTTACTTTTACTAGATGAACCACTAAGCAATCTTGACTCAAAACTAAAGAGTGAAATTAGAGCAGAAATGCATAAAATTATCACACAAACAAAAACAACTTGTCTGTTTGTTTCACATGATATTGAAGATTTAAAAGCAGTTTGCGGAAGAATTGAATTTATTTAAAACAGCTTAGTTAAAAGGTAATTTTCAACAAAAAATATAAAAATACAGAAAAAAGTTTACATGTAAACCTATAAAATTTCTCTTTAAAATTGATACAATTTCTATCTTGTAATAATTAATAATCGCCTAATAATCTACCGATAATATCCCACGTTTTTAAAATATCATATACCATAAAAGGATATAGCAATGAATAAAGGGTGGGCATTTTTAGTTTTAATAACTCTAGTGTTGTTTGCTGGTTGCAACAGAACAAACAATCAACAAACTGTAAAAAATGAAGTTGAGGTTGGGTACATAACTTTAAAACCGCAAGAAGTTGCACTAGAAGAAGAGTTATCTGGCAGGATTAAGCCTATTTTGGTTTCCGAGGTAAGACCTGAAGTTACTGGAATTATAAAAGAACAAAATTTCAAAGAAGGTTCATTTGTAAATGCTGGAGAGGTTTTATATAAAATCGATGATTCGATATATCAAGCAACTTACGTTCAACTAGAAGCAGCTTTAAAAAATGCTGAGGCAACCCTAATAAGTACAAAATCAAAAAGTGAAAGATATGATGAGTTGTTAAAATTTGATGCTATTTCAAAACAGGATGTAGATGACGCAAAAGCATTGTATTTACAAGCAGAATCTTTGGTAGCTGAAAAAAATGCATCCTTGCAAAGCGCAAAGATAAATCTTGAAAAAACAAAAATTAAAGCTCCGATTTCAGGATTTATAGGAATTTCCACAGTTACCAAAGGAGCCCTAGTTACAACAAGTCAAACAAATCCTCTTGTCATCATAAGATATACAAAATCAATATATATAGATTTAAGCCAATCAAATACTGCTCTCTTTGAATTGAAAAAAAAATTGAGCAATGAACACATAAAAAAAGGAAATTTAAGTGTATCGTTAAAGTTGGTTGATGACTCACTGTATGAATATAAAGGCAAACTGCAACTACAAGAAGCTGTGGTAGATGAAAACACTGGTTCTGTTACACTAAGAGCTGAATTTCCAAATCCTGATGGTAAATTATTGTCTGGAATGTTTGTTAGAGCAATTATAGAAACTGCTATCGATTCTAATGCTTTTTTAGTCCCTCAACAAGCCGTTCAAAGAGATGCCAAGGCAAATCCAGTTATAACAATTATTCAAGATAACAACACCACTAAACAACAAATTATAAAAACCAACAGAGCTCTTGGAAGTATGTGGGTTGTAACAGAAGGTGTTAGTAGTAATGATAAAATCATCATAGAGGGTTTAAACAAAATAAGTGAAAAAAGCATTGTAAAGCCTGTTGATATAACAAATAAATATATTAATGCAACAAAAGGCTTATAATGATAGCTCGTTTTTTTGTTAATCGCCCAGTATTTGCATGGGTTATCTCGCTTATCATCATGATAGCAGGTGGTATTTCTATTCAAAATTTAGCAGTTGAACAGTATCCAGATATCGCTCCTCCAACCATTCAAATATCCACTTCATACTCAGGTGCTTCTGCTGAAGCTGTTGAAAATAGCGTTATACAGATAATTGAACAACAATTAACTGGTATAAATGGATTATTGTATTTTTCATCAAGTAGTTCAAGTAGCGGAAGAGCAAGAATTAGAGCAACATTTATACAAGGAACAGACCCAGATATTGCACAGGTTCAAGTAAATAACAAAGTGCAGCAAATTCTTTCTAAACTTCCTAGTGATGTGCAAAGACAAGGTGTTACTGTTGCAAAAACACAGACAGATTTTTTACTTCTTGCTTCTATTTATGATGAATCAGATACTAGAGATGGCATAGATGTAGCTGACTACTTGGTTAGTAATTTACAAGATCAAATTTCTAGAATCGATGGAGTTGGAGAGGTTCAAGTTTTTGGTGGTCAGTATGCGATGAGAATTTGGTTAGATCCAAAAAAACTTGAATCTTATAATCTTATGCCTTCGGATGTTAAATCTGCTATTAATACCCAAAATTCTCAAGCATCGGCTGGTAGCGTTGGTGCTTTACCCTCTATTGATGATCAACAGTTAAATTTTATTGCTGTTTCAAGGTCAAAATATAAGACAGTTAAAGAGTTTGAAGATATTATTATAAAAAATAGTATTGATGGCTCCGAAGTTACCATAAAAGATATTGCTAGAGTTGAAATCGGAAGCGAGAGCTATACAAGCATTAATAGCTTAAACGGACACCCCTCTTCTGGTATAGCAGTACAATTGGCGCCTGGAGCAAATGCTATTACAACTGCTAATAAAATCAAAGCCTTACTTGCACAGTACGAGCCAACACTACCTGATGGTTTTAAAATAGCATATCCTAGAGATTCAACACTTTTTATAGAAGCTTCTATTCATGAAATAGTTAAAACTTTATTTGAAGCCATTTTGCTGGTTATCATTGTTATGTATATATTTTTGAAAAGCTGGAGAGCTACTATAATTCCTGCTATAACCATTCCAATAGTTTTACTTGGAACTTTTGCGATTTTAAACATACTTGGTTTTTCTATAAATACCCTAACAATGTTTGGTATGGTTTTAGCTATTGGGCTTTTGGTTGATGATGCTATTGTTGTTGTTGAAAATGTTGAGAGAAACATGAGGGAGAAAAATCTTCCTCCAAAAGAGGCAACTATTTTAGCTATGGAAGAGATAACAGGAGCTTTGATTGGTGTTGCTACTGTTCTTTCTATAGTTTTTTTACCTATGGCTTTTTTTGCTGGCTCAACAGGTATTATATATAGACAATTTTCAGCAACTATAATTTCATCAATGGTGCTTTCAGTAATAATAGCACTAACACTCTCACCTGCACTTTGTGCCACAATACTAAAGCCTTACAGCCTAACATCAAAAAAGAAGAGCTTTATCACATGGTTCAATGAAAAATTTGAACAATTAACAAAAAAATATTCAAAAATCGTTGCAATTTTTATTGCAAATCCTATTAAATGCATGGCAACATATATCGGAATAATTATATTGTTAGCTTTTGTATTTGTAAAACTACCAACTAGCTTTTTACCAAAAGAGGATCAGGGCTTAATCATGGTTCAATTTACTCTTCCACCTGGTGCTACGGCTTCTAGATCTGTTGATGTTGCTAATATAATAAAAGATTATTTTTTAAATGAAGAAAAAAATAATACGCAAGCTATATTTACTTCATCTGGATATAGATTTGGAGGTACTAGTCAAAATGGAGGTACGGGATTTATATCTTTAGTAAATTGGAATCAAAGACCTGGCGTTGCAAATGAAGCCGATTCAATCGCAAAAAGAGCTACGCATGCATTTAATGATTCAACTTCAAAATATTTTGTGAGAGATGCAAAAGTCATAACCATGAGCCCTCCTGTAGTTAGAGGATTAGGGCAAACAGATGGATTTCATTTTGAATTACAAGCTACAGCAGGATTAACAAGAGATGACTTAAGAGTTGTTAGGGATAAAATCATGGAAGAGGCAAAACAAAGCCCAAGCATTAAATCAATTAGAGCAGATGAGCTTGAAGCAATTCCTCAATTAAGAATATCTTATGACAAAAAGAAAATATATACCTTTGGACTTAATCTGGATGAAATCGACAATACATTAAGCTCGGCATGGGCTGGAACCTATGTAAATGATTTCATTGACCGTTCACGTATTAAAAAAGTATATATTCAAGGAGATGCACCTTTTAGATCAAAACCAGATGATTTATATACTTGGAGTGTTAGAAATTCTAATGGCACAATGACATCATTTAAAGAATTTTCAAAAATTAATTACGAGTATGGCGAGATAGAGCTTTCAAGGTACAATGGGCTAATTTCTTATGGTATACAAGGCTCGGCTGCTTTTGGCGTAAGTTCTGGTATTGCTATGGATACTATGGATATGATTGCAAATAAACATTCTAACGGCACAATACATTCATGGAGTGATTTATCATATCAAGAAAGGATGGCTGGAGGACAGTCAGGATATTTGTATATACTATCTTTGGTTGTCATATTTTTATGTTTAGCTGCTCTTTATGAGAGTTGGTCTATACCAATTTCTGTTTTGATGGTAGTACCTCTTGGTGTTATTGGTGCTGTTCTTGCTATTTATTTTAGGGGCTTAAATAACGATATTTATTTTCAGGTTGCACTTTTAACTACTGTTGGATTGGCATCAAAAAATGCTATTTTAATTGTAGAGTTTATCGAAGATGCACACAAAAAAGGTAGACCACTCATTGAATCAGCTATTGAAGGCGCCACTTTAAGATTTAGGCCGATTATAATGACTTCGCTGGCATTTATAGCTGGTGTTATTCCTTTGGCAATATCAAGTGGCGTTGGAGCAAATAGTAAAATAGCGATTGGCACCGGTATCGTTGGTGGAACATTTACTGCTATGGTTTTAGCAATCTTTTTTGTTCCTCTATTTTTTGTTTTAGTCAAAAAACTTTTTTCAAAAAACAAAAAAATTTCAGGAGAATAATTTGAAAAATAAAATACTTACATGTAAAGATAAAAATAGTATATATATAAAGATAACTACAAGTTTGTTTGGATTGCTTCTCCTAACCGGTTGCTCCACTCACACAACCTACCTTGAGTCAAACTTCACAATGCCTGATAGTTATACATTTATTGGTAAAGAAAACTCTTTAAATGGTAATACTGTATCTAGTAATAATTCTTTACATGTAAACAATAAAACAAACAATGAAAGTAACATTGACACATCTTGGTGGAAAAACTTCAATTCACCAACTCTTGTATCTTTAATAGAAGAAGCAAAGAAAAACTCA
>JBKECC010000065.1:0-6056 GCA_047974135.1 Campylobacteraceae bacterium
GCAAAGTTCACCATTTTGTCTATCTTCATCAACACAAATCTCACAAACTTCATGTTCGCTCACACCACCGCAACATTCACATTTTTTGATACATCTTATAGCATTTTCTATGGCATGAGAGAGTTTTACGGCACTAAAAGTGTCATTTAGCACAAGATGATAAGCAAAGCGAAGTGCGGATTTTTTTCCAACTGTTGGCAAGTTTTCAAAAGCTTCAACAAGTTTGTTAAATTTTTCAAGTCTCATAAAGTGAAGTTTAGCCTAAAATCTTTTAAGCTTCGATGAGATTTATGTAAAAACAGTGTTGGCCATCAATATATTCATACTCTAATTTTAAGTTGTGCATTTTTAAAATACTTTCAATGATATATAATCCAAGCCCAAGTCCCATAGCCGTATCACCACTATTTTGTTTAGTTGCGGTTGTAACAAATGCTTGTTTTAACTCTTCAACCTTTCTAGTAAAAGGCTCACCCTTATTTAAAAAAGAGAGTTTTTTGCCCTCAAGGACTATTTTTACATGTGAATCAGTTGAGTATTTTATAGCGTTATCTATCAAGTTTTTAAACGCAAGCGCTAAAAGATCTAAATCAGCATTTACATGTAAACGTTTTTTCCCGAGATTTAAAGAAACTTTTTTCTCTAACTGCTCTGGGTCAAGAAACAAAATATCAAAAGCTTGCTCAAACACAGTACCTAATTCGTAATTTTGTTTATTTAATGAGTAATTTTTAGATATTAACTGCTCAATCTTTGAAAATTCATTGATTAAAAGTTCAAGCCTCTCAAAAATACTTCTCAACCTATTTTTTTGCAAATCATCACTAATCATCTCAGTAACTATACGCCCTTTTCCTATTGGCGTTTTAAGTTCATGCATGATAGTTCTTAAAAAGAGTTGGCGCGAGCGGAGTAAATCGCGGATTGTTTTTATGGCTTTGTCAAATTCATTTGAGAGTTCACCTATCTCATCATCTCTGTCACTTTTGCACTCAACATCCATATTTCCATTTGCAAATTTTCTAACAACTTGACGCAATGTAGTTAGCGGATGAATACTTCTTAGAGTAGATATATAAACCCAAGCTAAAAGTAAAAAAACAACACCAGTAAGCATAATAGCACTATTTGTATTTGGTACTTTTGCTTGACTCTCTAACAAAACTTGAACAGCAACATTGCTTAAAAATATATAGTATTTATCATTAAATAAAAACACTGAAACCATGCCAAGGTTTGAGGGTCTTTGAAAAACTATCTCACCACTTTCAAGCACATACTTTGCTAAGTCTTTATTTTCAATGATTTGAAGCCCAAAGTTTTTAAAGTAAACTTCTATATCTTTTGGCGGAGTGTGATTTTGGTAGAGAGTTGCTAGATAATTTATAGCTTGAAAATGTCTCTCCTTGAACTTCTCCATCTCTCTTTCATTTTGATATCTGCTAAAAGTTAAAAGAGAGATAAACAAAAGCAAGATACAAAGTCCAAAAGAGATATGGACTTTTGTACTTAAGGAGTAGTTTTTCATCCTAAGAGTTTATAGCCTATTCCTCTTACAGAGTGTATATAAACTGGTTTTCTTGAACTATCTCCGATTTTTACTCTTAATCTTCCGATGATAACATCAAGGCTTTTACTGCCTTTATCTTTTAGTGATTTGCAGTTATAAACGAGTTGTTCTCTTGAAATCGAATATCCATGTTGAGATATAAGATATGAGAGTATTTCATACTCTGCTGGAGTTAGAGTAAGTGGTTGTTCGTTAAAAAATATTTGATGTCTTCTATCATCAACTCTAAAACTTGTATCTACTACAACATTTTCTGTTGTTTCATTTAAAATCTTTTTGTATCTTCTTGTTAAACTTACAATTCTTGCGTACATCTCTTTTGGATCATAAGGTTTTGGAAGATAATCATCAGCACCTATCTGAAGTCCGATAACTTTATCTGATATATCACTTCTCGCACTTGATATGATTATAGGAATATTATATTTTTCAGAAACTTCTTTACAAACTTCAAGTCCGTCGATTCCTGGAAGTGTTAAATCTAAAATCAGTAAGTCAAAATTTTTGATACCTGCGCTTAAACCAAGATATGGGTCTTCAAAATTTGTAATTTTGATATTGTATTGAGCTAAGTACTCACTCAGAATTTGAGCAAATTCTACATCATCTTCAATCATTAAAACATTAATCAAGGTAGCTCCTTTCATAAAAGAATTAAGGCGAAGATACTCTCCTCGCCTATTTAATTTTGTATTGTATCAATCCTCGGTTAATGATTATAAAACATTATAGATAAATTATCAATTAACACTATTTTTGTTTTACAGGATTATTAAAATTTTTTCCACTATTGAAATCTGGCATTTTATTCATATTTTCTAGCACGATTTTCTTTTGGTCAGCACTCAACTCGTTGTAAACTTTTTCCATAAAATCTGCTCTAATTTCAATAGCTTTGTTTGATTGCGCTTTGTGAGTATTTATAAAACCGCTTTTATCAAACTTACTTTCACTAAAGTGTTTTTTGATTCCAGCAAACCACTCTGTTCCTCTTGCTTTTTTAAGTTCTAGCTTCATCTCATCTTTAAGTATTGAAATTTTATATCTTTGTTCAGGAGTTAGATTAACACCATCTAAAAACATAAAATCGTGTCCACCCTTACCAAAACCATCATGCATCATTTTGCCACCTTTATTGTGCCCAAAACCACCATGCATCATTTGGTTATTGCCCATCATTTGACCTTGTGGATTTCCCATAGGACATTCGTTTCCATCTTGAAATTGGCAGTTTGCTTGATTATTTTGATTTTGTCCCATACCTTGCATTGGCATTGCTTGAGCAAAAAGTGCATTTGAACCAATAACCAAAGTTGCAACAGATGCTACTAAAATTCCCTTTTTCATTTTCTTCTCCTTGAAAAAATTTATATGCTGAAATTATAAATTAGAGGTGTTAATTCGCCTTGAACTCACTCTTAACGAAGTGCAACGTCTTTACATATAAAACTTTATAACTATTAAAAGCTATATTTGATAAAATCTATGTTTTTATATAAATTAAATATTTTGAAGGAATGTATTTTGGAATTTGAATATTATGAATTGCTTGAAGTTTCTAAAAGTGCAAATGGTGATGAGATAAAAAAAGCTTATAGAAAAATGGCTCTTAAGTATCATCCAGATAGAAATCAAGGCGACAAAGAAGCAGAAGAGAAGTTTAAACTTGTAAATGAAGCTTATCAAGTCTTAAGTGACCCAGAAAAAAAAGCTGTATATGACAGATACGGAAAAGCTGGACTTGATAGACAAGGATTTAGTGGCTTTTCAAACCAAAACTACGAAGACATAATGGGCGATTTAGGCTCAATCTTTGAATCAGTGTTTGGTGGTGGTTTTGGATTTAGTGGAGGGAATAAAAGAGGTGGGGATAAGCAAAGAAAATACTCCCTAGATGTAGAGCAAGAGGTAAAGATAAAATTTAACGAAGCTATATTTGGTACAAAAAAAGATATAAAATATAAATACAAATCTCCTTGTAAAGCTTGCAATGGAACAGGCTCAGAAGATAAGAAAAACACAACTTGTCCAGAGTGTCAAGGAAAAGGACAAATGCTTTATCGTCAAGGTTTTATGACATTTTCTCAAACATGTTCAAGATGTGGCGGAAGTGGACAAGTTATAAAAAATCCTTGTAAAACCTGCAAAGGTAAAGCTTACGAGGAGCTCAGTGAAACCATAAGTGTAGATATACCTGAAGGCATTGATGATAGAAACAGAATGCGAGTTAGCAAAAAAGGAAGCATTGACAAAGATGGCTCAAGGGGTGATTTATATCTTTATATAAACGTTGAAGAGGATGAACATTTTGTTAGGGATGGAAACAACATATATATAGAAGTTCCAGTATTTTTCACTCAAGCAGCTCTTGGAGAGACTATAAAAATCCCAACTTTGCGCGGCGAGAAAGATTTAAAACTTCCAGCTTCACTAAAAGACAAACAACAATTTATCTTTAAAGGTGAAGGCGTAAAAGATGTTCACACAAGAGAGCTTGGAAGCTTGGTAGCTCAAGTATCTATCCAATATCCAAAAAAACTAAATGATGAACAAAAAGAGTTACTTCAAAAACTGCAATCCTCTTTTGGTATAGAAAGTGCTCCAAATGAGAGCAAATTTGACGGTGTTTTTGACAAGATAAAAAACTGGTTCAATAAGTAGTTACATGTAAACAAAAAGGAGTTTTGTTATGAGTAAAGAAAAAGAGTGGTTTAGACTTTGGGAAGAAAAGAGAGATTTGCTTCTTTGCCCTACAAACTTAAATGAATACTTTGAAAAGCAAGCTATTTGTGGCAAAAATTTAGAAGTGATGAATATAGGTAAAGTCTCAATTCCAACTGGTGAAATCGTTGTTTGTGATCCGCTTGCATACTTAAATAAAAAAGCAAATCCATACTTTCTAAAAACTCCAACTGGCGAATTTGATGTAGAACTCTCAGTCATCAAAGAGAGTGATGGAGACTGCGCTAGATATGCAAGTGCAAGAGTTATTTTTAACAATGAAAAGATAGCAAGACTAGAAGAAGCGTTGATTGGCAATGAAGATTTGAAAAAGTTTCAACAAGGCGAATACTTTGGCTTCAACGTTGATGCCGGACTTGCTTCAATCATCGACAAAGAGGTATTAAACTCGCTTTGTGATTTTGAAGAAAATTTCATGAAAAACAACAAAATTGAAAATATGTACGATGATTATTACGCTGCACTTTTTTCTAAAAGCTATAAAGAAAATCCAAAACATCAAAGAAGTGGCGGAGATTATATAAGCTTTAAAATCCCAAATACTTCGTTTCATGTGCCATATTTTCAAAGTGGTTTTGGAGATGGAACGTATCCTGTCTATTTTGGATTAGATAAAGATGATAATGTTTGTGCTTTGTTTATACAGTTTATAGATATAGAGCTAGCTTACGGGGATGAAGAGTAAAAAAACGTTTACATGTAAAAGCTTACATGTAAATCTCATCTTTTGTTGATTTTGTACCCTACTCCAGATATGTTTAAAATCAAATCTTTGTGTATTTTTTGTCTTAATCTAAAAAGAAGTGAGCGCAAAGCTCCTTCTCCTGAAACGTTGCCGTTGTAAAGATACTCTTCTAACCACTCTTTTGTTACTACTCTGTTTGCATTTTTTATCAAAATTTCAAGTAAATTTATCTCTTTTTTATTTAACTCAACCTCAACTCCATCTAAAGTCAAAGATGAATTTACACAATCAAAACTGTATCCATATTCAAGAACAACGATGTTATTTGTAGTTTTTTGCTCTTTTTTATAATTGTTTATGGCTATTTCAATGGCACTTTTTAACTCCATTTTTCTAAAAGGTTTTAAGATATAACCAGAAGGATTTATATTTATAGCTCTTTTTACAGTACTCTCTTTTTCATTTGCAGTTAAAAACACGATAGGAATATCTGTTATTTTTCTTATTTTTTCGCCAAGCTCTACTCCATCTTCACCATCTTTTAGCGTTATATCAAGCAGTACCAAATCTATACACTCTTCTTTGATTGCACAAAGCGCATTTTGGGTATTTGTTACTATTTTGACAACTTCATATCCAAACTCTAAAATTGACTCTTTTATATCAAGAGCCGTTATACTCTCATCTTCAACTATTAAAATTTTAACTCTGCTCATTTGCATCCTTTGCAAAAAAACTTATTATACATGTATAACCATTTTCGCTCATCTCTTCTATTTTACCCTCAAGTTGTAAAGTGACTATAGAATCGATAAGCTTATGTCCTAAAGATGAGGCTTTATCGATGTTTTCTTTTTTAAATCCAACTCCATTATCTTTAACACCAAAGAGTATTTTTTTGCCCTCTTTTTTTATAAAAAGTTCTATTTTTGGGTTTTCGTTTTTAACCACAAAAGCATACTTCAAAGAGTTTACAAGAAGTTCGTGAAAGATAAGTCCCATAAGCACAGAGTAATTAAGCCCAATATCTATATCTTCTACATCAAAAACTATCTCGAT
>JBKECC010000069.1:0-5540 GCA_047974135.1 Campylobacteraceae bacterium
AGTCATCCGGGGGTTCGAATCCCTCCTCCCCATCCACTTTTTAGTTTTTTCCGGACGCGGGATAGAGCAGTCCGGTCAGCTCGTCGGGCTCATAACCCGAAGGTCGGGGGTTCAAATCCCCCTCCCGCAACCAATTCAAAACCCCACAAATACGAACTTCCAAAGATTTTATTAATGTTTTAAGCTTTCTTTATTTTTACAAGGGTGCAGTTTGGGGTGCAGTTTTTTTATTATGGAATTAATCCAAGTTCTTCACTAATATCTTTTATTAATTTATTCAATGGTCTCTTATCTATATTTATATCTTCTATATGATGACAAAGCAACAATCTTTTTATATCATTTGTGTTTTTAAAGATTTTTGTGCTTTTAGCAAACTCTTTAACGAGATTTTCAAGAGAATTTTCATTGTATGCCCTTGAAAAATCTACAAGTTCCAACACCTTATCTTTATGACAATTATATAAAGCTTCTAATGCAAAATCTTTAATAAAATTATCTGCTCTATCGGAATCTTTGGCTACCCCATTTTTGAATTCAATTTCAAACTCTTCTATATTATATATCATTAATGGTGGTTTGCTTGTTGTAAATTTTTTTATCTTATTGAAATCATCGAAATATGGATGTATATGAGTTTCAAAACTGAATTTAGATTGACCTTTTATAGATGAATTGCAAACACTACAACATGGAATTAAATTAAAAAATGATAATGCAAAAATAGGATGTTCTTTTTTACAAATAAAATGGTCGAATTGTGGTCTTGCTGATTTATCATATATTGATTTTATTGTATGAATATAATTTCTATTACAATATGGACAAACATGAATATTTAATTTTTTTGCCAAGTCATAAGCATTATAAATCTTACTAGATTTTTTAGCAAATTTTTCATATCCATTACTACTACCTTTTTTTGTTTTATCTTTTTTTTTAGAACCAACAAAAGCTAAGCTAAGTTCTTTTTTATTAAAACTTGATACTTCATCTGCAATAGTATTAAAATCTTCCTTTTCTGCTTTTATAATTCTCTCAAGATTATCCTTAACATATTGTCTTTCATTTATTTTAGTTATTGCTTCAAGTCTTACTAGACTGATTATTTTTTCATAATGATTGTCCAAAACATTATTTAAATTTGCTATATTTAGTTTAATCATTGTTTTTTCTTCAAGTTAACATTCTCTTTTTTAAGTCTATTGTTTTCTTTTTCAAGTTCTTTTATAATTTCATCTTTAGATTTTTTACTATACTTATCATTGAAAACAACTTGTAATTGTTTTTGAATTATTGGTTCGCCAATCATATTGATAACCTCTTGAGCTTTTTCTTTTGTATTTATTGTTTCCTTTTTACTTGTATTGTTTGTTTTATTATAGTTTTTTATTTTTTGATTTATTAAGAATTTATATGTCTCTTCGATTTTCTTTTTTGCATATTCACCCATAAGTCCATCTTCCATAAAAAAGCCATGGGAAAGCAGGGTGTGAATATTTGCTCCGAAAGTATTTGAAATATCAATATCTTTACTAAAATTTATACACTTACCTTTCTCGTCTTTTTTTAAAAATATTACATTTTCTTTTGGTATGTCTGATAGTATAAAAGGCGAGTGTGTTGCATAACAAATATTGAATTTTAATTTAAAAGTTTTTAAAATACTCAATAGCTCATCAATAAATTTCTTTTGCCATTCTGGATGCATACCAATCTCAACTTCATCTATGAGAAGATTAATGGTTTTGTATACATCTTTTTTAGATTTTTTGATATTTTTAATTTGATACATTAAGTTTAATGAAAAATTTAAAAATGCTTTTTCTCCACTACTCATTGAACTATATGATTTATTATTTTCATAAAACTCTACATGGACCCAAGATGGCACCTCTTTGAAAGTGTTGAAAACTTTTTTTATTTCATTGTATTTTTTATTTTTGCTATCAACTCCAACAAATTCTTTATATTGACCAATATTATTATCTTCACATGAGAAAGTCTCATGAAAAGTTAAACATACTTCAATTTTGTAAGTCTCTGGTAAATTTTTTTTAATTAATATTTTTGAAATAATGTCATCCCCAAGTTCATTTAAATCAGTATCAATTTCTTTTAAAAATAAATCGAATTCTTCTTCTGATTTTATATTTATAAGTTTTGTATTTATTTTACTTACAAAATTTGTATTTATGAAAATATCTTGATTTGCAGAATTTATTTTTGCAACCAAATAGATTAAATTTAAAAATATTAGGTCTTTATTCTTTATTTTTTTCTTTATGTAGTCTTTAAAAATTTTTACAGCTGAATCATCAATCAATAAATTGTCTGAACTTTGATACTTGCTAAGAATTTTTTTACTATCAATCATCATCCAAATATAATTTGGATTAAAAAAACTACTAATTCTTTCATTGCTGTGCAACTCACCAAAGAAGTTGAAAATTTTACCATTATTTAGGTATTCTATATTGCTTATATCAATATAGTTATTTTCATCTTCATGTCCTTTGTATGGCTCAAGCAATAATGGTGTATCATAACCATCAACCCTATGATATATGCAATTAACCCAACTATCTCTATAATCATCATAAAATGTATCAATCATATAATTGTAGTGGATTGTAAAAAAGTTTATTTCTCGTGGTTCAACTTCTTTGTATTGACTATTCTTTAAACAACAATCAGTTTGAGATATATATTCGGTTGATATTTTTCTAATATTTGCTTCTTCAGAGTTTTTGAATTCTTTTATCATATGTCTTAAAGATATTTTTTTATATTCCGTCCCTATCTTAATTATTAAAAAAATTTGCTTATCATTTAAATCTTTATTTTGTAGTATATTTATTATTGCATTTATTCTATGACTATCTTCAGGATTCGAGCAGTATATGTTTTGAAATTTTTTTAAAAAAAATAATAAAAGAATGAGTTTAAATATACTACTTTTACCTGCTCCATTTTTACCAACAATAGCGGTAATATTTATATTGTTACCAAAAAAGTTTTTTATGTAGTTTGAGTTTTTATTAATTGTTAATTTTTTTGTATCTATATTAAATTTATACGTAAATTCCGAGGGAAAATTAAAGCCTTCTTTTTTTATATTTTTATATTCTTCAACCCATAAATATACAAGCTCCATGCAACCTCCTTTTTGCTTATTGTTTGGTGGTGGTTCAAAATAAAAACTGCTTGTAATTATAACATAGAGGAAGTTTTGAAATCACTCTTATAAACAACAAAATATTGTGCATATTAAAAATTTTTAATCATCCCTATAATGAAATATATTTGTAATAGTCGACATTTATTGAAATAACATTACATGTAACTATGTAAAGGTATATTTTTTGTATATATAAAATCAAAAAGGATTTGATATGTTTTTTGCCTCATTGTCTAAGGTTATATTTTATGAAAAAACTGGATGTGGTGGAAATGCACGCCAAAAAGAGTTATTGCGAAAATATGGTATTACACTAGAAGTGCGAAGCATACTAGACACACTTTGGGATAAAACAACACTAGAAGCTTTTTTTGAAGGCTTAAGTTCTAAAGAGATTCTCAATCCTTTTGCTCCACAAATCAAAGAAGGTTTTGATGTTGATACTTATAGCAAAGATGAACTGATAGATAAAATGCTTAAAGAACCCATTTTAATCAAAAGACCACTACTCCAAATTGGAGATATAAAACTTTGTGGTTTTGACATTAAAAAGCTCAATGCCCTTTTACATGTAAACATGCCAATACCAAAAGATATCAACAAGTGTTTAAGCAGTGATGAGTGCAATAAATCATAATTTTTAAATACTTTACATTCACTAAAAAAGCTTTTAAGTTTTACAAAATAACACATTTTAATCCATCTTGTTTTGTTTTTAAAATTATCTTTACATGTAAATCCAACTATTTAACAACACTAGCTAAGATTTCGTAAATTTTTACAAGGAGTTTTTATGAAACAACCTATCTTAAAGTATGCAACTATCTTATTTTTAGCGTTAAGTGTTGCAAATGCAGCACCAAATACGCAGGAAGATTCTGTGATTGAACTTAGCAAATTAAAATATGGAAATGATAAACTAGCAGTTGGAAATATCAACGTAGAAGTTACGCAAAATATCAAGTTAGTTCCTGATACTGCGCAGTTTAGTATCACATACATAACTCAAGATGCAACTCCAAACGAAGCTTCAAATAGAAATATTGAAAATATGAAAAAATTAAAAGATTATCTTTTGTCTCTTGGTGTAAAAGAGAGCGATTTGACAACCATAAACTACAACAATTACCAAAGCAAAGTTAGCACTCAAGTTGTTGATGCAAACAAAAAATTCTCAACACTCTTAAAAGTTAGATTTGTATCGCTAAAAGACAATTTTTATGGCGTCATAAACGCTTTAGAAAAAAATGGGGTTAGTAACGTAAAGCAAGACAACACAAGCACTGGTTACTACACTTTTAATATTTCAGAATTTGGAAGCAGTAAAGATGCAACTAAAACATCAGCTCAAAATAAATATACAAAAATCGAGGATGAACTTAAAAAACTTGGTGCAAATAATATAGAGATTTTTGGTTATGAAACAAAAGAGAGCATTGGTGAAAACAGTTATAAAAATCAGTATTTTGTTACAAATACAATCAGCATAAAGGTGAAAAACTTCGACAATCTTGGCAAAATAATCACAAAAGCCCAAGAGTTGAAAATGACTATAAATAGCGATATGGCTTACTCTATATCGGATGAAAAAAAGAGTGAGATTATAGCTAAAGAAGAGAGTTTAATGTTTAAAAAACTTCAAGAAAAAGCCCAGAGGCTTATAAAAGAGTCAAATTATAAAATCGGTGTTCCAAGTTATCTAAATATATATTTAAATGAAAACTATACAGATTCTGTTTTGGCAAATAGATTTAGTGGCATCACAAACACTGCAAAACTTCAATCTTTTGAAGCAAAAGAGGTAGATATAAATACACCAAACGAATTTATGGCAACTATTTTAATGAATGGAAGTTTTGAACTGGTTCAAGACATAGTTAAATAAGTTTGAAAAGTTTACATGTAACAAGTTTTACATGTAAACTTTTTTAGGCTTTACAAACATAAAATACATAAATATAAGCAGCAATACACTCACAAATGCAAATCCTGCTCCGCCAAATCCTATAGAATTTTTTGATATATGCTCAAATATAAGTCCACCGACAAAAGCACCTCCACCAATACCAATATTATAAATACCAGAGTATATAGACATAGCAACATCAGTAGCATCAGGAGCTAATTCTAAAACTTTCACTTGAAGAGCTAAGCTAAAACAGATAACAGAGATACCCCAAAGGAAAACTAAAAATATCATGCTTATATGTGAAAAATCTAAAAATTTCAATCCAAAAAGACAAACTAAAAGTAGCAAAATCGGTGCAAAAAGTGCTGCAAAAGGAAAAGAAGCAGAGTATTTTGCAAATAGCACACTTCCAAAAATACCTGCAATTCCAAAACAAAAGATAAGTACAGT